>PBWW01000015.1 GCA_002728275.1 Candidatus Heimdallarchaeota archaeon | reverse complement strand
ATTAGACTCTATTGAAAAATCTTTACAAAATACAAATCTTCCACCTGTTATTCTGGGTATTACTGGAACAGGAGGTGCGGGTAAATCATCATTAACTGATGAGCTATTAAGAAGATTTTCAAATAATTATCCTGATTATCTTTTTGCTGTCATAAGCATTGATCCATCAAAACGAAAAACAGGAGGAGCTTTACTAGCAGATAGAATTCGAATGAATACCTTATCTCATAAAAACAACATATATATGCGCTCTCTTGCCACAAGAAAATCAAACACATCAATATCTGGGTCATTAACCGATATATTATCATTTTTGAAATCATTCTCTTTTAATCTTATTATAATTGAAACATCCGGCATAGGTCAATCTGGATCCGAAATTGTTGATTTGTCTGATCATTCAATATATGTTATGACTTCAGAATATGGTGCTGCAAGTCAACTTGAAAAAATAGACATGATTGATTTCGCAGATTTAATCGCAATAAACAAATTTGAAAGAAAAGGTTCAACTGATGCACTAAGAGATGTAAGAAAACAATATCGTCGATCAAGAAAATTATTTGATCAAGAATTAATATCAGATGAAAATCTTCCTATTTATGGTACTATTGCTAGCAAATTTAATGATCAAGGTGTAAATCAATTATACCAAACCCTCATCGATAATATCTCTGCAAATGACAATTCCTTTAAATTAAAAAATACAAATAATAAATTAAAAACCATTAACCTCANTCAAAATTATATTATTCCTCCCAATCGTTCGCGATATTTATCCGAAATTGCAGAAACAATTCGNGATTATAAAAAATGGGTCGCATCCGAAACAANTCTTGTNCGAAAATATCATGCACTTAGTCAATCTCTTGAGATNNTNAAAGATGAAGCAAAAGAAANTAACNATCCTATCAATAAATCAAACATAGATANCATAACTCAAAGTATAGACAAACATAGAGATCANATTANNCCGGAAACAATAGATAAATTAAATGATTGGGACTCATTATANTCAAAATATACCGCTGATGAATATTCATATAAAGTTCGAAACAAAGTAATCAAAGTCGAAACATTCACTAAGACTCTTTCAAATATAAAAATACCAAAAGTATCTTTTCCCAAATTTCATGATTGGGGAGATCGAATAAACTGGTTATTATTAGAAAATGTCTCTGGAAGCTTCCCTTTCACATCGGGAGTTTACCCTTTTAAAAGAACTCAAGAAGATCCAACTAGAATGTTTGCAGGAGAGGGTTTAGCAGAAAATACAAACAAAAGATTTCATTACTTATCGTCAGAACAACAATTTGCTAGATTATCAACCGCATTTGACTCAGTTACATTATATGGAGAAGACCCTGATTTTCGCCCTGATATCTTTGGTAAAATAGGTAATTCAGGAGTTTCAATTTCTACCGTCGAAGATATGGAACGATTATATGCAGGTTTTGACCTCACTTCTGATTCAACCTCAGTCAGTATGACTATCAATGGACCTGCACCAATCATCCTAGCCTATTTTTTTAATACCGCAATCAGGCAACAAATTAGACATTGGGTTGTCCAAAATAAATTATTAACACCTGGAGAAGCATATGTTCGAACCGGAGATAATAGGTATGGATTTAATGTTCACTCTGGAGAAAGTTGGGTAGTTGATTCAAAAACTCCTAAATTAAAAGAATGGAAGGAAATTCAAAAATTAGTTCCACCTAAAGTTTATACTAANATTGAAAATGATACACTCCAAAAAGTTAGAGGCACCGTTCAAGCAGATATATTGAAAGAAGACCAAGCTCAAAATACTTGNATTTTCTCAACAGATTTTTCNCTTAGAATGATGGGTGATGTTCAACAATATTTCATCAATAATAACATTAAAAATTATTATTCAGTTTCTATTTCAGGTTATCATATTGCAGAAGCAGGAGCTAACCCTATAACACAAGTAGCATTTACACTCGCAAATGGGTTCACTTATTTAGAATATTATAAATCTCGAGGAATGAATATTGATGATTTTGCTCCTAATTTTTCATTCTTCTTCTCAAATGGTTTGGATGCCGAATATTCTGTAATAGGTAGGGTTGCAAGACGAATCTGGTCAATAGCTTTGAAAAATTTATATGGTGCAAACAAAAGAAGCCAAATGTTAAAATATCATATACAAACATCAGGTAGATCATTACATGCGCAAGAAATTGATTTTAATGATATAAGAACAACCCTACAAGCTTTATTAGCGATATATGGCAATGCAAATTCACTTCATACNAATGCATATGATGAGGCAGTTACAACTCCAACTGAAGACTCAGTCAGAAGGGCCATGGCAATTCAATTAATTATCAACAAAGAATTAGGTATTGCTAAAAACGAAAATATCAATCAAGGATCCTTTATTATAAATGAGCTCACCGAATTGGTTGAAGAAGCAGTATTAGATGAATTTGAGCGAATTGCAGATAGGGGTGGGGTCTTAGGAGCTATGGAAACACAATATCAAAGAGGTAAAATACAAGAAGAATCTTTGAATTATGAAACTAAAAAATCATTAGGACAATTAGAAATAATTGGTGTTAATTCCTTTTTGAATCCTAATCGTGAAAATGATATTTTAGAAGTATCAGAATTAATACGTTCTTCATCCTCAGAAAAAGAATTACAAATCAAACGTTTAAACGAATTCAAGAAACGTAATAGTGATCTTTCAAAACAATCATTAAGTCAACTTCAATCATCAATTTTAGCAGGGANTAATATTTTTACTGAATTAATGATTGCATCACAATTTTCATCCTTAGGTCAAATTAGTTCAACTCTTTATAACGTAGGTGGAGAATATCGACGAAATTTATAGGAGTTAATCAAGCTGAACAGTGATTTTCTTAATGACATTGATAATACCAATTTCAATAAAATAGCACGAGCTATAACTCATATTGAAAATGAGACTGAGCAAGGTATCGAAATTATCCAAGCTTTACCTTATAATTTAGAAAAGAAACAAGTTATCGGTATAACTGGTTCACCAGGCAGTGGAAAAAGTACACTGATTAATCAATTAATAAAAAAATACATCAATATTGGAAGTAAAATTGCTATATTGGCCATAGATCCCTCAAGTCCATATTCAGGTGGTTCTCTTTTAGGAGATCGTATTCGGATGATTTCTGATATAAGTCANCCAAATTTATATATTCGTTCTNTATCATCAAGAGGACAGTTAGGAGGTCTATCAACCTTCACATATGATATTTTAAGATTACTNCAATTTCTAAAATTTGATAAAATTATAATTGAAACTGTAGGATCTGGTCAAAGTGAGATTGATGTTTCAAAATTATCGGATACCACCATTGTAACTCTTACTCCAAATATGGGGGATGAAATCCAAATGATTAAATCTGGAATAATGGAAATTGCAAATATTTTTGTAATAAATAAATTAGACATATTAGATGTAAAAACATTAAAATCTAAACTAAAAAATTCTATTACTTTGAATTCAGAAACAAATAACACTCCAAATATCATTGAGATTTCGGCATTGAAGGATATAGGAATTGATAAATTATGTGTCGCTATTGATGAACATTTTAATTCAATCAAACAAGCAGATATACTAAACATTAAACGTACAAATCAATTAAAATTTGATCTAAAAAATAAATTAATGAAACAATATAGTGAGAAACTCTCTCTCGCAGAAGATCAAATTGACTCGGTAATTAAAGAGCTCCAAGAAAATAAAATTTCTCTAAAAAATGCTCTTAAAAAACTTGAGTAATACAAAATTTTGATAAAAGTAGAATTAATAATTAGATNAATAGAGGTAATCTAAATGTCTTCACTNGAAAATAAATGGAACAAATTTTACACAAAAGTTGAAAATTATTGTGATGAACATAATAAAAATTTGCCTACTATTATCGCTGTCACAAAAAATCGGTCATTAGATGAAATTGAAATTGCTAAAGATATTGGTATTAATCATTTTGGTGAAAACTATGCAAATGAATTTAATTTAAAGGCTATCAATTTCAAAACAAGCAAGTGGCATTTTATTGGTCATTTACAAAGAAATAAAGTCAAAGATGTAGTTCCTTACGCTGAAGCTATTCATACCCTTGACTCTTTAAAATTAGCCAATAAATTGTCAGACTATGATTTTAAAAAATCAATATTCATTCAGGTTAATATCTCAAACGACCCAAATAAATTTGGAATTTCACCAGAGTTAAATTCTATTAAAAAATTGCATGAACATTCAACTCAACTTGATCTAAATATTATTGGACTAATGTCTATTTGTAAATTTGGTTTAACATACGATACAACTTATAATCAATTTTCAAATTTAGTAAAATTAGGTCAATATTATAATCTTAATGAATATTCAATTGGTATGTCATCAGATTGGCAAGCTGCCATCTCGGCAGGTTCTACTCATATACGAATAGGGTCCTCAATTTTTGGGTAATATATTTTCTTATTTCAAAAATATGATATATCACAAATTAATGTCTAAATAAGGAACATTTCATGAAACAAGATGTCACTAAAGCTAAAGAATTAGTAAAATCTTCAAAAATATATCGTTTAGCTAGTGATACTCAAAATTTAAGTAAGCAATTTATTGTAAAAGGAAATAAAACTGATTATTTAGTTTCTCTTCCTGATTTTTGTACTTGTACTCATTTCAATATGATATGTACAAAAGAAAAATATAAAATCTGTAAACATATTTTAGCATGTAAAATACTAAACCAAAACGCTCCTAATTTGACAATCAACGATTGGCAATCTTATATATTCGAATCAAAGTAATGGAATAATCAATGTCCAAGATAGAAGTTAAAAATAATACTACCTCAAAATTATATAATCGATATATTTCTATCGATCTACTTCGAGGTTTTGCTATTTTTATAATGATAATTCTCCATGTTATTTCTGACACTTTAAACATTGATTATTATATTGGGGATATAAATAATATAGGCTATGTTAATATTTTCGCATTATTAACATTCCCTTTCTTAGGAGGCCTAGCTGGCTTATTTCTTATGACTTCGGCAATGGGAAATATTGTCGCCATGCGAAAAAATTTAGAAAAAGGTTATAGTCCTAATTCAGTAATTCAAAAACAGGTAATCGGCGGATTTTTAGTTTTAATATTTGCAATGGTTGGAGAAGCAACAATTGGTTATCATGGTTATTTCGGTCAAATATTTAAAAATTTAAATGATCTTTCCAATATTGATAGTACTGTAGCAAGACATCGTGCATTTGAAATAGAAACATTACATACTATCGCATGGGCCATAATAATCAACGGTATCGTTCAAGGAGTGATTTCTAAATATTATGATATCAAATCTCAGGTAAAAGAAATTATCAGAGTTTATTGGATTTTATCAATTATTGTTCTCATACTTACTCCTATTTTATGGTTCCTCACAACTTTACTCATACCTGGTTACCCTTTTGATATCAATCCTGTTACAAATATGCCTTATTATAGGCCAGTAATTGGAATATCCTCATTTGGTGAAATTTTATTATATACATTTTTAAATCCAATTGGAGCTCCAATTGAACCTATTTTCCCTTATTTGACTACAAGTTTTGTAGGTAGTATAATGGGATTACATCTCTCAAATGATAAAAATCAATTTGATAGAAGCTTTTTAAGAAAACATTTCAAAATTGGACTATATTCTTTCATTATAGGTTTCATAGGTATCATCTTTGTATTAATTTCAATTTTAAATGAAAGAGGCATTGATGCAATGTTAAATCAATATCAAAGACTCCCTTATCATCGATCTTGGGTTTCATCTCAAGGTGCTCCAGGTGGTTGGATATGGCAATATCTCGCATTGAATGGTGTAAGTTTAATGTTTGTTTGTTTTGGAATTCGTATAGGAGAATATAGGGGTAACAGCAAATCTTTAGCAAAGAATACTCAATTCATCAGAAGATTTGGCTTCATAGCTTTGACCGTCTATTTAACACAATGGATTTATTTCATAGCTCACTTTATACTAACCTCTTTACCCAACTTCACCCCATATCAAAGAGTATACTGGCCCATCTCTTGGTTAATTTTAATACTCGCCTTATCGATGTTTCATCTCATCATGACTCGATGGGAAAAAGTTGGATATATAGGTTCTTTAGAATGGATGATTTCGGGAATTGCAAATAGGCTAGCAAAAGTAAAAAAACAATCTTCTGTTAGTTCAACACAAAATGCGGTAAAATGGTACAATATTGGTAAATTAAAAGTGCCAGAAATATTTTATGATCCAAATTGGGTAAATTTTGAGATGGTAAATAAGTCTAAAGATGAATTACGATTGATTAAGTATTTCTTAATAATTGGATTTTTCCTTCCCATTTTCGGTATTTTAAATTATATTTTAATTCGAAATTATGAAATTGAATTTGATAAAATACTTCGTCAAAAATTAATTTGTATTTTTGGGATAATTTTTTCTTTTATGTTTTATTTCATTGGATTTTTTGTAACATTACAAGATATTGGTATCACACTTTAATTCTAATCATCGATCCAATTTAATATTCGATTATAGATCTCTATTTTTTTTGGACCATAAACTAACATTGAATGAGGGGTATCTTCACAATAAACAATTTCTAAATTTATATTNTNAAAATATCTCTCCATAAGCTNAGGTTGATCTTTATATGAAAAGTGATCCAAATCTGCATGAAAATATAATATATCATTTCTCAATTTCTCTGCCCTTTCAATTAATATTTGTCCCACCTCAAACACCCCATATGTCGCATAAAGTGGACTTTTTTCATATGTGGCTAATCCTTTACTTCTATTGGCTTTAATTTTGGCTTTAGATCTCGGCCAATATTTAATAAATGCAGACACAAATCTTGCATATTTTGCACTTTTTATTGGCAGCTGAATTGGAGATGCTAAAGCAATGATTTTTTCTAAAGGATAAATCGTTCCCAATAGCATTCCAAGAGTACCACCCAAAGAATGACCAATATATATAATTTTATNATATTTTTTACTTATATCTTTATAATGCCATACTACTGATGAAAACCAATCCTCACCTGCCTTAGTTGCTAAATGTGATACAGAAGTACCATGTCCGGATAATCTAATTGCCCTAAAATAATAGCCTTTCTCTGCCAATAATGGTCCTATTTCTTCAAATATTTGTGGAGTAGAAAGAAACCCATGACATCCTATAATTGCATATCCATTGCTACTCTTTGGTTCAATTTCAAATGTTTCAGCCTCTTTTCTTATATAATTATCCGTAACTNTTACATTAAACATCCATGCAAATAACATGAATAAATCTTTAAATGCAGAGTAAAAAGTATCATTCACAAACCTCAACTCTCTCACAACTGTTCTTTTAACATATTCAAAAAACCCCTCTCTTTTTTCTAAAGATATTTTTTCAGTATTCTCTTCCTCTCTNCTTTCAATTGCCATTATTAAATTCATCCTCCAACTGATCTACAAAATCTCTCAAAATTTCAATATGTTCAGGTTGATTTCTTGCTATCCTTGCAAAAATAGGAAGTATTACTACAAATGTTATCCATGGTATTATCAAATACCAACCCCAATCTAATCCTAAAAATCCAGAATTATTACCATCCGAAATATCTAAAAAATAAAAAAATATACTAAACAAAACTCCTGCAAATGGTATTAATATCCATCCATAATCTACATTATACCTCAGTAACTGTACAGACAAATAAAATATCCATATCCCTAAAACAGTCCAATGTGCCCAATCCAAATTCCAATCAATCTTTGATCCGCTCTCAGGTATTATATCAAGAGCTAATAACATCAACGAAATTATCGCAACAAAAGAAATAGTGCCCCAATAATGAAAGGAATATGTGGGTCTTTTTTGTAATCTTTTACCACAGTTGGGGCAAACCTTGATAATATTCTCTGTCATAATTTCTCAGCTCCCATATTGGTAAAATAGATTATAAAATCTCACATTTAAGTACGTAAAAATGGTGCGGAGGGTGAGATTTGAACTCACGAACTACTAGTAGACTAGGCCCTCAACCTAGCGCCGTTGACCTGGCTGGGCGACCCCCGCTTCATAATCAAACTACATTTCTCTNAATGTAGTCAANTTTCANTTANATCTATAATTTTTAACTTAATCGTTATTGTGNTAATAAACCTCTATAATGTACAAGGTATATTGTAGAAGAATTTATATGAAATATCAAACTCTCANATTTGTGGACCCATCAAAGATTGATGATGTGATTTCAATCATCGATAAATCTGTAACTGGTTATACTACAGTAGTTGATGAAATAGCTAAAAGATCAAATGACCCTTTTAAAATATTAATTTCAACCATAATAAGTGCTAGAACCAAAGATGAAGTAACAGAAAAGGCCAGCAATGCTNTATTTGCTGTTGCAGATACCGCACATAAATTATCTAAATTAAGTGAAGATCAAATTGCAAAATTAATTTATCCCGCTGGATTTTATAAGAATAAATCGCTTCAGTTGAAAAATACAGCATTAATGTTGATTAAAGATTTCAATAATCAGGTCCCAGATAACATTGAAGATCTAATCAAATTACCAGGAGTTGGTCGGAAAACAGCAAATCTCGTAGTAACTTTAGGCTTTAATAAATTAGGAATATGCGTAGATACTCATGTTCATCGAATTTTCAATAGATTAGGCTATATATCTACAAAAGATCCTGAAAAAACAGAATTTGCTTTAAGAGAAAAGCTACCAAAAAAATATTGGATACCAATAAATGGCCTACTAGTAACCTATGGTCAAAACATTTGTACTCCTATATCNCCCCATTGTAGTAAATGTGAGCTCAAAAATATTTGTAAACAAAATGCTGTAACAACTAATAGGTAGTATGTAATAATTCACTTTTAGATGAAACTATTAATATTATAATTTTAGTTAAGAAATAAGAATAGGAAATTAAAATGAACCTCCCATCAAAAAACGAAATTCAAAATATAAGATCACTTACATCCATCATCACATCATACTGGAATAGTCAATCATTATATGCTGCAGTCGATCTTGGGTTATTTGATTATATTAAAAATGAAATAACTTTCGATGATTTGGTTAAACAATTAGATCTTAATAGAAAAACGGTAGTAATGTTACTCAAAATATTAACAAAATATGAATTAATTACACATTCTAATCAAAATCTAAAATTAACAAAAAAAGGTGAATTGCTCACTTCAGATCATCCTTTTTCAATGGTACCCGCGACCTATGTGTTTTGTACAAATCATTATTTAGCTTGGTTAAATGTTACTGATGCTCTTATAACATCAAAAGAAGTGTTCAGTAAAACANATNNNCANAAATTTTTTCCTTGGTTATTATCAAATGAAGTNGCAAAAAATTATTATTATAATGCACTTAATTTATATGCATTANTAGACTACTTNCCAATAATNCCATCCTTAGAATTAGGAAGTANAATTNTAGATNTTGGATGTGGTAAAATGGGNTTATTNCAACTTCTNAAATATCATTATCCTGATAAAAAATATCTCGGTTATGATTTGCCTGANTTAAAAAATTATGAACAAACAGGTATCGAATTTCATGGCGGCGATTTTTTCAAAGACCAAATTCCAAATGCAGATACCATAATATTATCTCGAATACTGCATGATTGGGATGACTCAGACTCATCTATTATCTTACAAAATTGTATCCGTGCATTAAATCCCAAAGGTAATATAATCATTATTGAAGCACCTATTTCAGAAAATTTAGACCATAATTGGGGTGCAACCTTAGATATAAACATGAGAGTTATGATAGGTGGTTCTGAAAGAAATATACTTGAATTCAATGAACTTTTTGTCAATAATGGTTTAAATCTAAAAGATACAAAACTAATTAAAGAAAGTAATCTAATAATATATAATTTGGAAATTAAATAATTTATTTCATGTGATTATATCCTATAATTGAATTAACCATGTGCAAGATAATCTTTCCACGTCTCATCATTTAAATTACTGAATTACTCGTTAAATCTATGAAATACAATCTGATGAATGATACATCAGTGATCGACCCAGATATCCATAATGTCCTNCTTAGCGAATTAGAAAGAGGTAGAAATGGATTAGAGATGATTGCAAGTGAAAATTATGCTAGTAAAGCAGTCATGCAAGTTACTGGGTCAATTTTGACCAATAAATATAGTGAAGGCTATCCTGGTAAACGATATTATTCTGGAAATGAATTTGTTGATATTGCAGAAAATTTAGCTATTGACCGTGCAAAAAAACTGTTCAATACAAAATATGTCAATGTCCAACCTCATTCTGGTAGTACTGCAAATATGGAAGTATATTTTGCTTTGCTCAAATTAGGAGATCCTATCNTAGCTATGAGTTTAGATCATGGTGGACATTTAACTCATGGACACTTTGTAAATTTTTCAGGNAAATTNTATAATTTTAAACACTATTCAGTCGATGAAAAAACNCACTTGATTNATATGGATGAAGTACATAAATTGGCTAAGGAAACACAACCAAAAATGATTATTGCTGGNTTNTCAGCGTATCCAAGGCAATTAGATTTCAAACACTTCAAAGAAATTGCAGATGATATAGGAGCTTATTTACTATCTGATATTGCACANATATCCGGGTTGGTCGCAGGAGGAACTCATCCTAGTCCATTCCCTTATTCAGATGTTGTTACAACTACTACACATAAAACCCTCAGAGGTCCAAGAGGTGCTATTATAATGACCGATCATGAAGAAATATCAAAAAAAGTTAATTCAGCAGTGTTCCCCGGCATGCAAGGTGGTCCATTAGAAAATGTAATTGCAGCGAAAGCTGTAGCATTTAAAGAGGCCCTAGATCCTTTATTCAAAAATTATGCAAAAGATATTATTGAAAATTCAAAAAGTTTAGCAACTAGTTTAGTAGAAAATGGAGCTAAAATTTCAACTGATGGGACTGATAATCATTTAGTTTTGATGGATATTTCAATGTATGATATAGGTGGAAAAATTGCAGAACATACTTTAGATCAAGTAGGAATATTCACAAACAAAAATATGATTCCATTTGATAAAAGAAGCCCCTTTGATCCATCTGGTATTAGAATAGGTACTCCTGCTTTAACCACAAGAGGACTGAATACATCTGATATGGGATTCATAGGTGAATTAATTGTCAATGCACTGCAAAATCATAATAATACTGAAAAATTAAATAGTATTAAAAGCCAAGTACAAGAATTATCAAATAAATACCCACTATACCCTGAATTAAAAATATCTTAAAATTATAATATTATATAGGGTCTCTCTTTTCCCTCATCATTTTCAAACGTAAAATATGAAGGTACCATAATTGAATGTAATGTTCTATAAGCATCTGGATCATAGTCCCACAATCCTAATAACTCTGTCATATATCTTATCATAAAATCAGGATATGCTTTTGGAGAAGTAATTGCATTCTTGTCACTATAACTCAGAGATTGTTTCAATAACTTCCCATCAGTTTGTAACTCATAAGTCGCTCTTATTAGAAAATGTAGTTTATCAGCGATATAATCTATGATTGTCTCTACATCATACTTCATTAAACCACTATACCAAGTCTCTAAAGCTATCCTTCTCAATAATGAATCAGTGGTTTCAGCTGAATTTAGTACCTCATCCAAAACCTTCAAATCTTTAACATCTTTTAAAACCGAGATAATTGTGTACTTTAAATCATTTTTCGAATCTCTTAATAGTCTCACCCACATTTGCTCTCTAAATTGAATATCAAAAGATCTACTCATCTCTATCATTATTATTTTTGGACTTAACCCTTTCATTGTCTCGAATTTTTCTAAATAGATTTCTTCCATTTTTTTAATATTTTCATCGTTGTTTTCCCTATCTATTATT
>PBWW01000014.1 GCA_002728275.1 Candidatus Heimdallarchaeota archaeon | reverse complement strand
AATCTATCAAAAGATGTAAAATTAAATTCATTATCCAAACAAACAGAAGGTTGGTCTGGAGCAGAAGTTGCAGCATATGTAGAAAGAACCAAAATGATTGCAATCAGAGAATTTATAGAATTGAACATAAATGTAAAACAGGATATTGATGACTTAGCTCTCAATAACTTAATTTTAACATTGGATCATTTTAATGAAGCATTCAAAGAAATGAACTTATCACCAAAAGAAAATTACGAATTAAAACCACCAGGTCTAAGTGACGTATCAGATAACTCATTTTTATAAGGAATTGACTTATTTAATGACAATTTTCTTAAACTTCAATACCTATGGTATTTTACATAACATAAAGGTGTAATTATCATCAATAATCAAGAAATTCCATTCGATGAAGCTTTAGAACTTCTTAGTAATAATTATCGACGTGANATTCTNAGATTAATTACACTCAAAGATAGNTATGCTTTCGAATTAGCAAAATTNCTTGATATATCTCAAAGAGCCGTGACAAATCANCTTACNATTNTAAANNANGCNGGNATAGTNAACTCAGAAAAAAAGAAATCAACTAAAGGACCAGAAAGAGAGTATTTCAAATTAAATCAAGCAGTTATATTATCATTAACTGTAGCTCCAAATCTATTTTTAGCAACATTAAGAAATCTTGAAGAAAATAAATCAAACCAATTTACTACAATAACACCAGAACTTCAATTAGGATCTTCNAAAAAAACAAGTTTTAATGATGTGATGGAAGAAGGTCTNAACTTGTTACCTCAAATTAAAGAAGGTTTACTCTTACTAGAATCACAACAATCAAAATTACTGAGAGGATATCAAGGATTAAGACATCATATTCAAGAAACACTGGAAAAAAATGATTTTACTAGTCCGGAAATTAGAATTTTATTATTATTAATAGAACAAGACGGAGAAATGAGTCAAGCAGAGTTATCTATGGCCTTGAATTTATCCCCTAATAGTATCCCCGANCTAATAAATCCTTTAATTCAAAAAAATATAGTAGAATCNGAATATTTCAATGACGAATTAGGTAATATTTCATTTAAAGTAAAATTAAAATTAACTTAATTTATCATATTACTATAAATTAATTCAACATTTGCNGCCCATGCAAAATCTGCTTCTCTTAACCCACCAACACTATGAGTATAAATATTTATGATTGCTTTTCCCCAAGTAAATGTTATTTCAGGATGATGATCTACCTTCTCTGCATATTCTCCTACTTTATTCACAAAATCTAATGTATCTANAAAATTTTTNAAANTAAAATTTTTAGATAATTCTCTCCCTTCCACAACATTCCACTCATTACCTAGNTCCTTCAAGAATATATTTACCTTTTCAGTATCAATTTTTTCTTCTCCATCAACTGATGGCAAAATATCTAGTGTCAATAGTCGATCCATACTCAATTAATAATTTGCAATTACATAAATTAATACAATATGCTATGGAATTANTATCAATGTTTNCTANANTTTTTTCNCCTATATCAATCTATTAAATCAATGTACACAANANAATNACGTGGNNANACATACTATAGGTATCAAATGTAGGCAATGTGATACTAAATGGAAATTACATATACCNCTATCAGGTAATAATGTGGATGTATTCGCCACTATCTGTCCCTGCTCTGCAATTATAGTTGGTAATTATAATTCAGTATTAATAAAAGAAGATTTAGAAGGAATAAAAATAACAAATCAAGCTATTTCAAATGACCAAAAATATTTGACTAATGGNCATTTTGATATTTTAGACATATCTCCNGAGNATATCAATAGATTACCAGAGTTATCATTAGAATAACCTCAAAATGATACAAACTTAAAACATAAACTAAANTGGAGATGTATGTTATTAGCAGTATATGGAACTCTAAAAAAAGGTCATTATAATCACGAAGTCCATTTAAACAGACCTCCAATATATGCTAANATTATCAACCTAAATGCCANCATGTATAGCAATGGAAGATATCCCATGCTCATTAGATCAGATCAAAACAATGATATTTTCATTGAAATATATGAGCTCACTCAAGAAGAACTATTAAAAATAGATGAATTAGAAACTCCATTTGGATANTCTAGATCTTTAATAGAACTCCCAAACTTCGACCCATTTTGGATATATTATTATGATGATAATAAACCNCCACAAGAATTTCATCATGTCATCTCAGGAAATTTTGAAAAAGAAATAGAATGGTAATAACTTTTATTTCAACTTAAATTTAACATTTTTAATACAACTGCCATCACAGTATACATTCTATTTTCAGCCTCTTCCCATACTAAAGATCGATTGGAGTAAAATACCTCATCATCAACCTCATGTGGTTTTCTCGGAAGACAATGCAAAAATATCCAATCATCAGATGCATTACTTAACATTTCCATATTAACTTGATATCCATCAAATGCTTTAACTCTAGCTTGATATTCATCATCTTGCCCCATAGATATCCATGTATCAGTGACAATAATATTTGCATTTTTCACTGCTTCAACAGGATCCTCAGTAAGAACAAATTCAACATTATTCTCTATTGCTTCTTTCTTTGAAATCTCAATAACTTCCTCTAATGGAGAATAATTTTTTGGAGTAGCGATTTTAATATTCATACCAAGCTTTGGACAGGCAACCATCAAAGAATGTAATACATTATTTCCATCTCCCACCCATGCAAGGGTGAGCCCTTTTAATTCACCAAAATTTCTCCTAATTGTCATTAAATCTGCTAAAATTTGTAAAGGGTGATATTTATCTGATAATAAATTAACAATAGGAGATGAACTTTCCTCACTCAATTCCTCAAGAGTTTCATGACCAAATACTCTAGCCATAATAACATCATTGTACCTACACAACACTCTTGCAGTATCTTTCAAAGTTTCATTTTTACCTAATTGAATATCGTCCATTCCTAAAAATAAAGCATGCCCTCCTAAATATGAAATTCCTGTTTCAGTAGAAACCCTAGTTCTAGTAGATCTTTTTTGAAAAATCATCGATGCAGATCGCCCTTTCAAAGGAGTATATATCTCATTATTATCCATTTTTTGTTTTAATCGTACTGCCTCATCTAACATATCTAATATTTCTTCAGAACTAAAATCTGCTAAAGTCAAAAAATCTCTTTTTTTCATAAATCAACACTTTCTATGAAGGTATAAATATATTGAACCTCGACTAAATTCACTTTATACTAATCAATTATATTTATTCAAATCATAATAATGGTAATCAACAATGACGAACACTATCTTAGAATTTATATTTATCAAGAAGTAGTAANATNTAATCAATTAAATTATACTGAGATTTTACTAAAAATTATCAGTATCTAATTGGAGGAAATTCATATGAGTTTAGCAGGACAACCAATTATTATACTCAAAGAAGGTTCAGAAAGAACCAAGGGAAGACAAGCTCAACAAAATAATATCACTGCATCCAGTGCCATTGCCGAAGCAGTTAGATCCACACTTGGACCAAGAGGTATGGACAAAATGTTAGTTGATAGTTTAGGAGATGTAGTTATCACCAATGATGGTGCTACAATTTTAGAAGAATTAGACGTAGAGCACCCAGCAGCAAAATTGATCATTCAAGTTGCAAAATCACAAGATAAAGAAGTAGGAGATGGAACCACAACCGCAGTCGTAGTTGCAGGCGAATTGTTAAAATTAGGTGATGAACTTTTAGAGAAGAAAGTACATGGAACAAAAATTGTACAAGGATACAAATTAGCAGCTAAAAAAGCACAAGAATTATTAGATCAAGTCGCCATTAAAGTAGACAAAACAGACAAAGATCTTTTAGTTAAAATCGCACATACTGCACTAAACTCAAAAGCCGTTCATACAGCTAAAGATAAAATTGCAGAGTTGGCCGTATCATCAATATTAGCAATTATGGATGAAACAGACGGATCTACTGAAGCAGACTTAGATCAAATTAAAATTATACAAAAACAAGGTCTTTCATTAGCACAATCTCATCTAGTTGAAGGAGTAATAATTGATAAAGATGTACTCCATGCAGGAATGCCAAAAACCGTAGAAGGAGCAAAAATTGCTCTTGTTAATGCAAATATAGAAGTAGAAAAAACTGAATTTGATGCAGAAATAAGAATCTCTGATCCAAATTCAATTCAATCTTTCTTAGATCAAGAAGAAAATGCAATTCGAGAAATGGTTGATAAAATCATAAATGCAGGAGCAAATGTAGTAATTTGTCAAAAAGGAGTAGATGATTTAGCCCAACATTTTATGGCTAAAGCCGGTATTATGGCCGTCAGAAGAGTTAAAAAATCAGATATGACAAAAATTGCAAAAGCAACCGGTGCAAGAATTGTTTCTTCACTTAATGAATTAAGTGATAGTGATTTAGGAGATGCAGGAAAAGTATATGAAGAAAAACTAGGTGATGATACATATATCTATGTCTCAGAAGCACCAAATCCAAAGAGTGTCTCAGTTATATTAAGAGGATCTTCAAAATATGCTACAGATGAGGCAGAAAGAGCATTTACTGATGCATTATCTGTCGTAAGAAACGCAGTAGAAGATGGAGAAATGGTACCAGGTGGTGGTTTCCCAGAAATTTATCTCAGTGGAGAATTAGAAAAATTTGCAGATACTCTAACCGGAAAAGAAAGGTTGGCAGTAAAAGCATTTGCAGACTCCTTAATGGTAATTCCAACCACATTAGCAGAAAACGCAGGTTTAGACCCCCTTGATATTGTTGCACAATCAAAAGCAGCTTACGCAGAAGGTAAGAAAAACATTGGTCTTGATTTAAGTCAGCACAATGTAGGTGTTTTAGGAAAACCAGGTGATATGTTATCTTTAGGAATTTTAGAACCTATTCGTGTAAAAAGACAAGCACTAAAATCCGCATCAGAAGCATCAGAATTAATTTTAAGAATTGATGATGTCATTGCAGTTAAAGGTGGAGGAGATGGTCCCGCCCCTGATATGGGTGGAATGCCTCCAGGAATGGGTGGAATGCCTCCAGGAATGGGTGGAATGCCCCCTGGTATGATGTAAATAATTTATCAATAAAAATTCATAAAATTACCATCTATTATATCAATGAAATATACAAAGAGTATCTATATGAAATTTGAGAAGAGCACTGCGATTTTTTTTTCAGTAATACTTATCTCATCTTTAACATCTTTCTTTATTCTACAAACTCAAACAAATAATTCAAACCAAGTTTTTTTGAGTACTAGTACCTCAATCGAAAATACCGGTTTATTAGATTTGTTAATTACAGAATATGAAAAATTTTCAGATTATATTATTAAATATACTGCTATTGGATCTGGAGCAGCTATCCAACTTGCAATCGACGGAGAGGTTGATGGAGTTATTTCTCATGCTCCAAATCTAGAAATAGATTTATTAGATCAAGGCATCGCTAACAATAGAGAAATTCTTTGGTACAACTATTTTGTAATTATTGGTCCTTCAAATGATCCTGCAAATATATCTAATTCAAAAACAATATCAGAGGTATTTCAAAAATTAGAAGAAACCGGTAATAATGGGCAATCTAATTTTTACTCAAGAGGTGACTCATCAGGTACACACCAAAAAGAACTTTCAATTTGGTCTGATCTCAACATAACTATCCCTAACAATAGTGATTGGTATTATGAAACCGGAACTGGTATGTCATCCACCATTATTACAACCAATAATGACGAAAAAGGCTATACCATTTCTGACATAGGTACATATGCGAAACTTATTTCAAATAATGTTTTAACATCAATGAATATCCTTTATGAAAATGATAATAATTTATTTAATCCATATTCATTCTTAACATTAAATCCCGAAAAAATCTCCTCATCTCTAAATATCGAAGGTGCAAATGATTTTTTAAACTTCCTTAAATCAAAACAATGTCAGGATTTAGTAAGATCTTTCAAAATTTCCTCATTTCAATTATTTATACCAATCTCCGATTATAATGATACCTCAATTTTTTCTTGAACTTTTCAAATGAAAATACGTCATAAATGACACCAGTGTATATGATATGATTAGTAATATTAACCCAAGAGTCACAGCCATTCCTCTATTCCCTTGTCCAATTTCCGTAATAATCGAAGTAGTAAGCACTCTCGTTGAAAATCGAATATTCCCTCCTACAATTAATATTGCTCCTACTTCACTAAATGCTCTACCTAATGCAACAATTATTGCAATTATTATCCCAGATCTTGCCTCTCTAAATAATATCCATAATTTTTGAAATTTAGTTCCTCCCATGGACTCTATCATTTCGGGTAATGCTTCAGGTAAATCAAGTATTGTAGATCTGGTTATACCAATAATTATGGGTATTGTGAGTATTGATTGGGCTATAATCATTGCAATAGGAGTAAATAATATTTCGAAATTTCCTAAAGGTCCTTGTCTATAC
>PBWW01000013.1 GCA_002728275.1 Candidatus Heimdallarchaeota archaeon | reverse complement strand
AGATAATCTAGTATTTTCTTCAGAATTAAATAAAATAGTTAAATTTGTATTTTCATATTTTGTATAATTAATTATTGTGAAATTAGAATATGAAAAATTAGAATATATAGAGGTCAAATTGAGATTAACAGTTCCATTTTGATAATTTGTGGTCTCGATCAATTCATTGTTGAGATAAGCATCATATGTTGTGGCATTTTGAATGGTTACATTAAGAGATAGACTAGCGTTATTAGATTTATATTGATAGTTAGCTTGATTTGGTCCA
The DNA here is from genome assembly GCA_002728275.1 of Candidatus Heimdallarchaeota archaeon. Taxonomy (GTDB): domain Archaea; phylum Asgardarchaeota; class Heimdallarchaeia; order Heimdallarchaeales; family Kariarchaeaceae; genus Kariarchaeum; species Kariarchaeum pelagium. The sequence goes on along the minus strand of PBWW01000013.1, from coordinate 28,818 downwards.
TCTACACTATGAAGTGCCTGTGGAGTAAATTGCCATGTAGGATCGCTAGCCTTACCATGTAGTATTGCTACTTGTTGATCTGAGTCGTATGACAAACCAAAATCACTACGGCCAGATGGTGAAATATCGCTTTCTACTTGAGTCCATACATTAGAAGCATAATCAAAACTCCATGTTTCATTAGAGTAGTCATAAGCCCCTGTCCGACCTCCAAATAAAAATGACTTTTCAAGTATGGGATCATAAAACATTTTTCCATTTAATCGAGGAGAGGGTTCATTAGTTGAATTTAATTTTGTCCAGGTATTGAGAGTAAAATCATAAGCCCAAGTTCCACCTTTTGCTACAGGATTCCAAGAACCACCATAATCATCAGTTCCCCCAAAAAGAATAAATTTGTTATGCTTTTGGTCGTAAACATGATTTGTGTGAAAATAAACGTCGGGTTTATTAGATGGATTGAGTTTAGTCCAATTATTTGTTTGAGAATTAAATGCCCATGTATCATCAAAAGTTTCCCACAAACCATCAATAGTTACTTTACCTCCATAAAGTAAGGTAACATTATTTTTAGTATCATATACCATTGCATGATTTAATCTAGCACCAGGGTTATTCGCAGTTTTTTCCCAAGTATTGGTAGCTAAGTCAAAGATATGTGTGTCCGTTACATAGCCATTGCTGATACTTGATCCTCCATAAAAAATGACTTTTTTTAGAAGGGGATCGAAAACAAGGTTACCACTACCTTGGTTAGGGTGTGAACCATGCTGAGTCCAACTATTTGTGACGTGATCAAAAGCATGTATTCTATTTGAGTACCTCGATGTGGCAGAATCAAATTGAGAAAATAAAATTGTTTTTTTGTTAAAAGAGTCATAAACAAGGTAATTACCTCCAGTACTTCCAGGTTGAGAACTACTTGTGTTTAACTCTTGCCAATTAGGTTCTGATCCTCTGGGTTGACTTTGATTTTTAATGTTACTTATTTCTGAATTGATGGGCGAACTAATTGCTTCACTCATTTGTGGAGTAATTGCAATAAGTAGCAAAAGAACAATAATACTGAACTTTAATCTCACAAATTTTCAGAAATCAGACATCTTATAATTCTTATCATATGAAGGTAAGAAAATTAATATAACGAATAATCAGTATTGATCAATGTTGAATAGGATTCTGAAGAAATTTTGAAATATAATTTTCCAAGGGGGGAAATCATAACCTCTAAAATACTATCATTTTCAATTTTAATTTGCTCTCGGTATATTCGTTCATATCTAAATAATTGATATGATAGATCGTTATGAATAAGTTGTTCTGTGTCCTTTAATGGTTGAATTGTTTCATNATTAGTAAATTCAGGTCTGCGTTTCCAACAGTCAATTGAAATACTATTCAAAGTCCCATTTGGCCTNATTTCAAATTGTTTNGANGAATTAATTAAATTATCTCCCCTTGAAATGATTGTTTCAAAATCNGTTATACCNTTACTAGCAATTTGNAATAATATATCTTCTTCATTAATATATGACAGAGATTGAGATTGATAGGCTGAAATTAATCCTTTGGTNGTTATGAAAGGATCTTTTTCTAAAATGATATCTTGTTCTTTGAAAATACCATGAATATATTCCANAAATGGTGGCCATGANGAGCCTTTTCCTACTAATATTACATTTGCTAATTCTTTTTTTGTNAGACCTCGCTCTTGTCCTTTAGCCATNACATTTCNTAGAAGTAATTGAAATGATTTGAATAACTCCGATTTTTTAAATTGTGAGTTCATATCAATATCAGTTGTTGGATCAAAACTGATGTCGATACTATTTTTTTTNCCATTTAATGTAATACTCAAATTTTCACTTAGTTCTATTTTTGATATATCAATATCATTATGAGAGTTTTCTAATTCTATATTAGAGGAAATAATTTTAAAAAGAAGTTTGTTTATATTTCGACTACCTTTATCTAAATTTGATTTGCTAATTATGACTGGAGATGTATCATGAATATCTTTTAATCTTGCTTCTTCTGATTTCTTCTTATTTTTTGGACCATCTAATTTTGCTATAGAGGATAACATTTGTGACGCNCCAATGTCTATAACTAAGGTATTTTCTCGTTGATTAGTAACACAATGGATTGCATTGATTGTTGCACTGATTTCATCGGTGAGAAATATTTCATCAAATGAATAATGTGATAATGAATTTCGTATCCAAGATTCAAAATTAGAAGAAATATTTGTTGGAATTGCTAAACAAAGAGTAGGGATTTGGTGTTTAGTTTCTTTAATTACCAGATCAATCACAGAGTGAAGAAAATGTTCATATGCAAGATGAGGGGTTATGATCGAATTTTGAATCCGCAGTTGTTTTAATATTGGATTTTTTAGGGATGATTTAATAAAATTAAATGTTTGACTTGTAGCAGCAAGATCATTTGAGATGACATCATCACCAATTTTGTAGACTGAAACACTATCATAATAAATAATGGTAGGNATTTGCCATTGTTGAGATTTCAATTCACAAGAGTCATCTGATAAATAATATACTTTTGTAGAATTATCTCCAACATCAATTGATAAGATACATGAACATGCTTTAGATGTATGTGATAAAAGATCTTTAGGAAAATTTGAAATTGATTTAAGGTCCCATAACCCAAATTCNCGACCTCTATGAAGGTTAGAAATAATATTTAAGCCTGATAAGATCATTAATTGATTTTGATTACAATTTTTCGTAAGGGTTGGGATCACACGATTTACCATTTCTGAGTGTTGAGATATGGGTTGTAAAAGAGCAGATAATTCAATTAAATTAACGGTGTATATTCCTTCTTTATTTTTTATTGAAAAATAAAGACCTTCATCATCAATTGCAAAATTTTTTTCTGATTTTGCTGGAAATGTAAATTCCAATAGTTCGACACCATTGTTTGAGTAAATAGGGATGTGTAATAATCCATCAAATTCAGAGTATCTGATACTCTCTTGATATAAATTTAGATTTAAATCTGNATGTGTTAAATTAAATCTACCTCTTGATTCAAATTTTTGTTTGATAATTCGATCAGGTCTAAATATTAAATCTTTATTCAAGTCAATTTCAAATGTTCTTCTTTCTATATCACTTTGCTCCAGCTTCATTAATTTTCCGGAAATCTTTTTGTAAACAGCAACCCAAATGACATATTCTATGGAATTCCATCCTTTATTACCAAAATGCTCTGTTAATATATCTATTAAATTTCTATCTGATTCATCTACTGGNAACCAATCTTCAGAGTCAATAATTTGTAGAAATTCAATAATGAAAGGAAGAGGATATTCTAAGATGTTATTCCAAATGTATGAGAAATCTTTTCTTCTAATTCGATCATTTATAGTGACCTCATCTTCATTTTGTTCTCTTATTTTACGTTGATAATGGACGTGATCCTTTTTTAATTTTTCAGTTTTTTGAATTAATAAGGATCCCAACATTGGATCTATTGAGTCGATATATGAGTCGATGATGTATAAATCAGGATCCAATTCTTGAAGAGTTTGAATATCATCTAACATTAAGTTTGCAGCTACCTTGATTGGTAAACTCACATGCTCATCTTGAATTATTTTGAGTATGAAATTTTCCATTTGAGGAATAGGGTGAGTAATCCATAATTCTACAATTTCTTGTTTTTTATCATCAGGATAATTGAGTGTCATTTGCTCTATNACAAGATCACGGATTTNNTGAGANTCATGTGATTCAATAATTTCAAACATGTGATGTANGGTATTTGATCGTGGATTAGAACACCACTCTTTGAATAAATTAGAAAGTATATCAAGTTGCTCATCAGATGGTTGAGGGATATATTCATCAATTAATGTTTGATAAGCGTTTTGTGTGTCAAATTTCTCGGTAATGTTTTTTCAGCTCCAAATTAGAAAGTTGTTTGAAAATATTGTAAATTATTATAGGAATAATTATTTTCTAACTTTGTTTTTATTTGATTTGTTTTAAAGTTTTTAATTGTGTTCTGTAAATGCTTTATAGATGAGCCTATATTCTATCTAGTAACTTAAAAAGTTTAAAATTTTATAGAAATTAGAAATAATATTATTCACCATGAGTCTTGGATGAANTTGTATTAAAATTAAAACTGGATGATCACATTGAGTCACAAAGGAATAATGAAAATCATAGATCAACAAGAAAAGAAAAGCAATACAAAAATAAATTTTATGCGAGGTAATAATTCTGTATTAGAGTTTAATGTATTAACGACTAAAAAAGCAGATGAAATTTTAAAAAGTATGAGCGTAGATGTTGACGAATTTTCTGGTAATCCAAAAATAGGGATATTATTAAAAAGAGAAAATGTTGNATATCCGGAGAATATATCTACATTGGATACTCCTTCCTCACAAAATAAACAGTTAGAGGATTTTGTCCTAAAATTATTGATGGAAGAAGAATTAGCGATAAAGATTGAGAGTGATAAAGTGGGTGGAATTTTTAAGTGGTTATATAATGATGAATTATTATTGTTAATTACGCTTTATAATGTTGATAGCTCAAGAAGAAGTCATCAAAGTATGCCGAATACATTTCAATCAGTAAAATTTGTTAGAGGTGAAAGGAATTCTGCACCTTCATCCAGAATACAAATGTCGAGGCTTATTTTTAAAACACTACAAGAATTAAAAAAATCTGAAAAAAAGGAATTTGATGAGTCATATCGTAGATTTTTAGATCATTCATTTCAACCNTTTAATGATTTTTTATATAATGAGAGATTATCTATAAGAGATCCTAAGTACAGACCAAAATGTAGGTATGTTAAAAGAGAAAGAGAAAATGATAGCAGAGTATTTTTAGAAATTGAGAATGCNCCAAGACAAATGACTGAGGGTGGAAACAGTGTTGTACCAGTAGCAAATAATGGTAAAAATGGTAGATATAGTTCTGCAAGAATTTCTGATTTTGATGAATTTGAACAATTATTAATCTTTGAGGAGGGGTATAGATTGAAGAATTGGCCTGAAAAAGGTACTCTCATTCTTGAGGGTGATATGACCTCAAATCGAAGAAAATGGAATTCTATACAACAATTAAAATCAAGAGGATTAGCTGCGCATGCGAATTTAGCAGATGTATTAATTAGGCCATGGGGTTTATCAGATGTACAAACCTTACCAAGATCTTATTTTAATGAGGGAATATCTCATGACGATGATCAATCGAGAGCTCAAGCTGAGGCGATAGATATTGCATTAGCATCTCCTGATGTAACATTAATACATGGACCACCTGGTACAGGTAAAACTACTGTTATTGTTGAAATTATCAGACATGTAATTGCTAATGGTGGGAGGGTGATGATGACTGCACCAACTCATGTAGCAGTAGACAATGTATTAGAGAGAGTTGCAGATATCAAAGGGATTTCGCCTGTTAGAGTTGGTGGGACTTGGTATATGGATGAAAATTTACAACACTTTCGAATACAAGAAAGATCAGCTAATTTAGATATGGCACTACCAGGTTTTAATAGGGGAAAAGGAAAAAATAAAGAAATATTTGCAAGTCAAAGTGAATTTAAAAAATCGATGGAGAGTAAGGGGAAAAGATATTTAGAAAATTTAGCGATACAACAAGCGAATTTAGTTTGTGGTACTACTATAGGAATTGCAAGATATGAACCCCCAATTGATGAACCAATAGATTTTGATGTTTTAATCATAGATGAAGCTAGTAAAGCAACGGTTATGGAATTTTTAGTTCCAGCAGTAAGAGCTAAAAAATGGATACTTGTTGGAGACCATAGACAATTACCTCCATATGTNGATGAACAAGAAATTAGAATATATGTACAAAGATTTTTTGAAAAACAAGATGAAAATAATGATGAAAAAGATGATAATGAAGTAACAATTTATGATGAAAGAACAAATAATTTGATCGCAAGTTTGAGACGTTTTCATGAGGAAATGCATGCATTAGGAGAAGGAGAACCTAAACCCCATTGGGATAGAATAATTAATTTATTTGATATGAAGAGAAAGCCAATAATAAGTATTCAAGAAATGATAAATTTTGCACTTGGAAGCTGTTTTCATTATTTCTTGCAGAGAATTGATGAAAGTAGAAATGGAAGATTAGATGTTCAATATAGAATGCCGTTAATTTTGGCGGATTTTATTAATGAGAGTATCTACAAAGGATCATTATCAACATCAAATTCAGCAAAATCACATGGATTAGAATTACCTGCAATACCAAATTTAGGCATTAAAAGTATAAAAGATCCTATGACATTCATATCTACTGAAAGTCTTCCTTCCGATAGTGAAACTCCTGGTAGATATAAAGGATATTACAATTCACCTGAAGCAGGTTTAATTGCAGAATTGATATCTTCATTTTCAGAGATTGATGCCGAAAAATTAGGATATACTGATAAAACACCACTAACAATAGGTGTTATCACATATTATGCTGGNCAATCAAGAGAGATTAACAAACATTTGCGAAAAGTAGAAAGTATTGAAAGAGAAAGAGGTTGGAGATATATTGTACCCAATAAACCAATTAAAATTAGAGTATCAATTGTGGATAGATTTCAAGGTCAAGAGCAAGACATTGTGATATTAAGTTTGACAAGAAGTAATAGGTATGGAAACATAGGGTTCTTGAAGAATTTACAAAGAGTCAATGTATCTTTATCAAGAGCAAAACAAAATCTGATAATTGTAGGTAATGCATCTTTCTTTGCAGGTTTGAAATTAACACCTGCACCAATATTGAAAGAATTGGCAAAATATTGTGCTAAAAATAAATTAATTAGATATCCGGAGAGTGATAATGATGTCATCGATGATTAGAGCATATAACCTTCAAAATAATAGACCTAAGAGTATTTTATTGTATAAAAATACAGAAACAGGATTATTCTCTTTTTCAGATATGGAGACCGAAGTAAATGAAAAGCTAGTACCTCTGGAAAAACTTAGTTTAGATTTAATTGAAAATCTTGGAAGTATGACAAGAATTGAAGTTTCTATTGTTTCAGGTATATCATTGGATGTATGTGATAATATTCTAGCTGAACTTCAAATTTCGGGATTAATCGAGATCAGGGAGTATGATAAAAAACTGCTGGAGAACAATCTAAATGAGATTGAAAAAGAAATCGGTGATGAGTGGAGGACTCCCTATGTAAAAGAAATGATTTCTAAAAATTTTCTTAAACAGTTTATCATAACTAATAAAGGAAGAGAGGCCAATAAAAAAGGATCAAAAACAATAATAAAGAATACTAAGTTGAATATGATGATTGTAGGTGATCCATTTCATTTATTTTATGACAAAGTAAATTTAAGAGCGGATGGTTATGAGGTTGTAAAAATAAATAATAACACCACAAAGAATATTTTGAATATTAGTGAGGACTTTTCTGATTATACGGGTATTAAACCAATAGCGATTAGTTCCTCAACAGTGATTGAAGGAAAAGAGGTAACCAACTCCCAATTTTGGGTAACTGGAGAGGAAAGAAATGGTGAAATTAATTATAAAACATATCTTACATCAAGAGCTTTTGAAAGATGGGTTGAAGTTCCTTGGGATGAAAGAATATTAGAAAAACTTCCTGAATTTGAAACTATGAAAGACTTAATTGTGAAAAGTATGGCTGAGACTTGGGGGATGGTTGATGATGTTATTGAAGAAGGTTTGGAACTATTAGAAGATAATTTACATTGGAGATTGTCAGCAGATTTAGAAATGCAAAAATTAATATTTGCAAATATGAATGGACCTATAATTGATCATAGGGCTGAAGTGAGATTAAAAATACCAGATAGTAATTGGAAAGTAGTAATAATGCTTGAATTAGATTCTTGGGATGAATTATCGGAGCAATCTCTGATGGCTGGACGATTTCATAATGTTGTGACAAAGAAAGGATTTGACCAGGATCAAGGCTTTAAAACATATACCAAAATAATTGAAGAAAGAGGACTTGAGNTAAGTAGAGAAAATTATTTGGAATTAATCAAAATTTTGGTTGAGAATGAATGTTTAATAGAGCGGCTAAGTAAAATCGAAAAGATATATGTCGATTTAGATGATGTNTTAAGAGATAATAGAAAAAATAGTGATAAATTGAAATCATATAAAATTGAATATTTATTTGACTTTTTTAGATTACATGAAATTGATGATGTCCAATATTTTGGATCAAGTAATTTAAGTAAAAGAATAGATGATACCGAAAAATATGAAAAGCTAGTATCAGAAAATAAAATATTGATTTATGAAGAGGATAATGAGAGTTATGTGTTAGAAAAAGCAAGAGAGGATAAAACATATTATTTGGGGTCAAAAAATATAATGAAAAATAATAAAGAACAAGATTATAGTAGATCTCTAAAACCAAAATGGAGAAATGATTATGTAAGTATATCGGGAGTAGAACCATTTTATGATTTAAGATTGGAAAATATATTTGATAGACTTTACCAAAAGTATTATGAATAAATTATAACTTATAAGTTAAAATTTGGTTTGAGATTTTATTTAACATGTCCACATTTACCTGGAAGGCATTATTATCAGATGGAACTTCAATAAATCCATCTTGATCAACAATTACTTCTGGTGTTATTATATCTGGCGAATAATATCTATTAGAACCTGAAGTATCCCCAGGAATTGTAAATTCTTCTTTGGCTTGTAATAAGATATTTTGGACACGACCAATTCCTGTTTCTAACATACCTCCACACCATACTTTGTCTTTGCCTAAATCTTCTGCAATTTTAATAGCATTTGAATAGCCCCCTACTCTNCCTGGTTTGATATTTATTATTTTACAAGCACCATGTTCTATAGATAATTTTGCATCATTTGGATTATGTATTGATTCATCTAAACAAATTGGAGTCGATATTTCGTCTTGTAATTTTTTATGTAATAAAATATCATTATAATCAAGAGGTTGTTCAATCATCATTAATTCATATTGATCTAATGTTAAAAATATGGGAAGATCATCTAATGTGTAAGCTGAGTTGGCATCTACCATTAATTGGATATCACCAAATTCTTTGCGGATAGCTTTTATAATTTTTACATCCCAATTTGGTTTAATCTTTAATTTTATTCTTTGATATCCTTTGTTGTTAAAATAATTAATACGATCAATAAGAGTGTCAATATTTTTTTGTATACCTAAAGAGACACCTGTTGGTATTTTTGACTTGGTTGATTTAAATAATTTACTTAAACTTATGCTATTTGAGTTTGAATACAATGATAAAAGGGCTGCTTCAATACCTGATTTTGCAAATTCATGTCCTCGAATTTTTAGCCAATCTCTTTTTAATTCTTTAAGTGTAAAGCTAGTGTTATTTATCAATTGCAAAGTTGGGATTAAAAAATTGGTTTGTACACTCCANGCTGTATCTAATGTTTCATAACAATAACTTGGAGATTTCATTACAGATGTTTCACCCCAACCGATATTTCCATCATTATCTTCGATTTCAATTATTATGGGATGAGTATAGTCTTGTTGGCCAAATGATGTTGTGAAAGGATGTACTAAGGGTAATTGAATTTCTCGTAAGGTGATTGATTTTAAACTAGGTAATTCAATATTTGAAAGATCCATATTATACACATTTATAATGCCAATATATCAATGTAACAAAAGTAAAAGGTGAATTTAATTAATAAAAATTTAATCCAAATGAAATTCTGATTTTATGGTAAATTCATAATAATTATGTCTTAAATCTCCATTATAAGAATAATAATCAGAGATAACATAATTGTTATTTAGAGCCTCAATAGCAATTTCTCTAAATTCATATCGATATTCTAAGGCTTTNTTTGGATTATTATCCTTAATATTTTGAAAATTTGATGGTACTTCAAATAAAAACGATGTTAATTTATTTTCACTTTCTAATAAAGAGATTAATTCTTGTTTATCTTTAATTAAAATAATATTTTTGAATAATTCTTCTTTTGATGGTTGAATAGTTTTGTAGTCTATTATACGGTTTGAAACTCGATTTGATTTGACGGGCCATGTAATGAGTAGTCGATCAGTGGGTAAATTACCGTAAATACCTACACCATCAGAACTAGGGTCACCATAATAATCTGGTTTGTAAGTATCGCAATAAGCACCTAATTTGGTGAAATTTAAATAAGCATTATTGGGTAAAAGTGGATCTACAGTCCATTTAACATAATCGATATCATAGGGGGATTTTAATATTTCATTACGATGGTAAAGTTTCATTTGATAACCTATGTTTTTACCTTGATATTCAGGNATAACTGCCATCATATGTGAATAATGAATATTTGGAAATTGATGAAATCCATATATAAAACTAATTGGTGTTTCTTTATCATATGCAATAAAAACAAAGCCTACGTCTGAAACAGCTTTAATTTCAAAATTTGGTACACAACCAATATCGTCCATATTCCATGCAAGTTTTTGAATATTGATGATTTCAGCTGCTTGTTTTGGAGTAATATAATTTGATATTATAATATCCATAATATTAGGTAACGTGAGATCTTCAAATATATTTAGTTTTATTTTAGGAAAGTATGTTATATCTTTAGAATAAATGTTCATTTGTTGGTTTAGATCCAAATCCTACATTTGATATGATTATATCTTGAATTTCATTTACTGATTTCAATTCGGATGTTACTAATTCGATTTCATCCTTATTTAACAGAATTTTTACTTGTGGACCTGCATCAATAGTATAGTAAACCTNATGTCCTCTATCTTGTAAATTTTTTATTTTATGAATAATATTAATTGTTGTATCATTCCAATAATAAATACCTAAGTCAGTTGTGTTAATTACTGCATGCAAATTATTGGCCTCTTTTTGAGTGATATTTCCTACTTTTTCGAAATTCCAATTTATAATTGCATCTTTTAATTCAGGGATATGACTATTTGCAATATCGCCCCTTTGTTTGAAAAAGGGTGAAGAAGTTTTACTTTTTAACATAGCAGACTTACTNGAGATTGATTTTGGGACTTTTGATGTAATAATAATTAGTATTTTCATGTCATTTGGGGCAAGTATTTGGGAAGCATAACTGTTTTCATGGGAATTTCCTTTTTGCCAATGAGCAAATCCAGATATGATAGTACGAGAGGCTGAACCAGAGCCAATACGTGCTAAAGAAGATACATCATTACTATTATAATCAATATCTGATGCTTCATATAATGCATGTGCTAATGCACCAAAACCACTAGCTGAAGATGCGATACCTGCTGATGTAGGAAAATTGTTTCTCGAAATTATCTTTACTGGAGTATTGAAATTTGTTGTTTTTCTGAAGAAATCAAGGACTTGTTTAAACCTGTTTAAACCTTGTTCATCAATTTGTTGACCATTGAGTTCGATGGTATCTGAATGATTTTCACTGAATTCAATAGTAGTTGTAGTCTGTAATGCTTCAAGTGATACACTAATACTATCATTTATTGGAAGATTCAAAATATCATCGGAGTTTCCCCAATATTTTATGAGTGCCAAATTTGCACAGGCAGTAATTGTTGCTTTCAAGAATTTACTTAGTAATTATTGATACAAAATATTTGAGTTTTTGACTTTAAATTTTGGATAATTTATCAGCTGAAAATTATATTTGGCGCCAAATGTATTCTTGAAAGGATGTTTTTTTATGAAATGATCAAACAGCGAATTTAGAGAATTTTATGAATAACCATCGCCAAAAAGTTGTTGAGATAATAACTAAAAATAGTAAAGTAAATTTTAATCCAGGTGAAAAAGAACTATTAGCATTAGTTGAAAACTATAGGATCAAAAATAAAGANAATTTGATTATGTTTAAAACGAATATTACGAGTAGATCNAAATCATTTACAAAATATGTGAATGATGNAAATTATGAAAAATATGATTATACACTTTCAAATATTATTGATACTTTACAAAANGAAGAATTGATTGTGGTCACAATAAAAATAGGGATGAATGAAAATATTCAGTTGAAAGGAACTACNATATTATCTAAAGAATTTGCTAGTAAGGCTTTGATGCTAAAGCGGAATTTTTATTTTTCAGACCATGATATTGCTGAAAGTGACATGATTAGTATAGATTTACCTCATTTCGANGAAAGATTGGTTATGGTTGATTACCGAGAAAATCAAAGAATGACTTACATAACTGGAATTGATTATTATGGAGAACATAAGATGTCTCATTTACGAATGGCAATGGAAATGATGAGGAAACAAAAAAATGCTTTAGGCTTACATGCTGGTTCCAAAATATATGATTTAGAAAATAATACCAAAATTGGCATGATAATATTTGGACTATCGGGTACTGGAAAAACTACACTAACTACTCATGATCATAATCAAAGAAGTCCAATTTCAAAAGTAGGGATACTTCAAGATGATATAGTATTTATGGATGAAAATGCAAATATTTTTGGATCTGAAAATGGTATGTATGTTAAATGTGCAGATGTACCCGGTCATAAACAAATTACAAAAGCAGTGCTATCAATTAAAAATAAAGCCATAATTGAAAATGTCCATGTAANTGAAAAAGGTGAAATTGATTGGTTCAATTTTAATCATACAAAGAACTCTAGAGCTATGATAATGAGAGAAAGTTTGGAAAATACAACTAAAAATATAGATTTACCACAATTAGANATTATTTTATTTAATACTCGAAGACCTGAGTTACCTCCAATTATCAGATTGATGAATTCAAATCAAATTGCAGCATATTATGCATTGGGTGAGTCAATTATCACATCTGCGGAAACTAAAGATAAGGAACTAATTGGATCATCAAAAAGAGTGGTAGGTTTTGACCCTTTTATCATAAATCATCCAGAAATTAATATTATGAAATTAAAAAAAATAGTTGATAAAAATAAACATGTGAAAGCATACGTAGTAAATACAGGATATGTAAAAAATCCAAAAAATGATATCCCTGTAAATATAACGTTGAAATGTATTGAAGGAGTCTTGTCAAATAAAATTGAGTGGCAATATGATGAACGAATGAAAGTCGATATCCCGAAAAAAATAGATGGATTTGTTTGGGAAGATTATGATCCTAAATTGTTATATGAGAAAGAATATGAGGATGTTTTAGATAAATTAAGAAATGAGCGTATAGATCATTTAGAAAAAATTGGCATTGTTGATAATGAAATAATAAATAGTATATAGAAAAATTCTATTATATTCTCATTTTGGTTGGAAAATATTGAATTGTTTGAAAATAATAATAAAATATTTATGATGAATTTTGTAATTCATCGTATNTTTTACATAATTTTAAATATAATAAANTCTANCTTNNATTATAATGGCAGTAGTTAATGAAAAAAGTAGTAATTTTGATTTTCTAAGTAGTCTTACGAGTGACATAGGACAAATTATAGCAGACCCCGCTATGCAAAGAGTGTATGAAGCCTATGATAAAGTATCTCAATCTATGCGAAGTTATCTAAGTGGACAAGAGGGNTTTTTAGAATTCAAACCCCCACTTATTGGACCAGTTACTGATCCAGGTACAAGAGGAGCGAAACAAACTGAAATTGAATTTTATGGTAAGAATTATAAATTTATGTCCAGCGGAATTTTGTACAAACAACTACTTGCGATAAATAGACAAAAAGCAGGATACCCCGGTAGAATATATTTTTTTGCAGATAATCTAAGGATGGAACCTTTAGAGACAGCCAATACTGATAGACATTTGGCTGAATTTATTCAAGTTGATTTAGAAATTGTCGATGCAGATCACTTTGATGCAATGGAGGTCGCAGAGGGTTTAGTAAGAAATGTCTATAAAGATATGAGTAAACATGAAGATTTATTAAAACCAATTTGGAGTAAATTCNAGGACTCTTGGGGTCCAAGGGGTTTAACACCAAGGACTGAAATTAAAGTACCATCAAAACAATTTAAAAAATATGAGTTTGAGGAAGCAGTTGCAATATTACAAAGCCATATTGATGAAAACCCCACTGTGATTAGTGAAATTGAAGAAAGATTCAAAATTAAAGTTAATACATTACGACCAGATATGGAACTTCCTTGGGAATATGAATGGTTATTATCATCAATGCACGAAGAGCCATTTTTTATTCATGATTATCCAAGAGGTGCAAGAGGNTTTTACGACAGAGAATATGAAGATAAGAAAGGATATTTGATGGATTTCGACTTACTATTTCCACATGGTTATGGTGAAGCGATATCAGGTGCAGCAAGAGAATATGATCATAGAAAAGTCATTCCAAGAATGAAAGAAAGTGGTGAGTCTTTAGGCAAATACAAATGGTATTTAGACTTTTTACACAAACATGGAAAACCAACTGCAGGTTTTGGTATTGGCCTTGAGAGAACTGTAAGATATTTCTGTGCTCTACCATCAATTATGATGGCATTACCATATCCCAAAGTCCCTGGAGTTTTCAACCCGTAGGAAAGATAAATTATGCCAACTGATTACCCTTATGCACAAATTATTAGAAGAGCACGGAAAGGAAGAGAAGCAATCTACCCGTACAAAGGAGATGANTCTAGATTTTCTGTTTTTGGAGCAAATGTAAGTGATAAAGTTAGAAAATTCTATACTTTAGAAGATTTAATGATTACTGCACCCCAATTTACACCTCATAGATTAGAAAAATCATTTGATCTAATTTCAAGAGAGCCATTTTTTAGAGATGTAGACACATCTGTAAAAATTGGAGGATTTAACACTAAACTTCCTATTGTTCAAGCATCGATGGGAAGCCCAGAAGATTGGAATATTGTAGCAGATTTATCTGCAAAAGCATGCGCACAATTAGGTTTAATTTATGGTATTGGTGAAAATGTTGCTGCAACATGGGGATATGATGAAAGAGTAANTAAAAAACAACCTTGCTTAATGGATAGAATATTAGAATATTTTGAAAATAGAGTNGATGGTTATGGAGGAATTTTGATCCAACAAAATGAGGAGGATGCTCAAAACGAGTTGTGGAATAAGATATACTCAGATATACGATTAAAAGATTATTTTGATGAAGGTTTGATTGCTTTTGAGATTAAGGGAGGTCAAGGCGCGAAAAGTGGTATTGGTGGTGAAAAAATAGTAGATAGAGAGACAGCATTAAGATTACAAGATAACGGATATATCATACATCCAGATCCATCTGATGAAAATATTGATGTGAAATTATATGAGAGGCATTCATCTCCAGATATATTTACTGAGGAAATATTAAAAAATAGAATTCTAAAATTGAGAAATGATTACCCAAGAGCTAAAATTTGGTTGAAAACAGGACCTTATAGAGATTTAACAGAAGTCATCAGAGTTGCAACCGATGCAGGTATCGATGCAATTACGATCGATGGGAAAGAAGGTGGGACAGGTATGAGCCCAACAGTTGCATTACAAAATTTAGGACTTCCAACATTAGCTTGTTTGAGATCTGTTAAAAAAATAAGAGAGGAAGGAATTGAAACCTCTATTATCTTATCAGGGAGATTTTTTGATGGTGCTCAGGTAGTAAAAGCGTTAGCACTTGGAGTTAATGCAGTAGCAATGGGAAGACCATTTCTAATTGCTGCAAACGCATATCCTTTTTCTGATATTTTTCTAATGTTTAATTTGTATAAATTTGGTTGGATGAAAAAAATAGGAAGAATTGTATTTCCACCATCTNAAAGAAATATAAATTATATCACTAATTTTGTTGAAACTATAAAATTAGAAATGCAATTATTGATTTCCAGTTTAGGTAAATACTCTTTAGATCTATTGGGTTCAGAGGATCTGATGGCATTGAAGAAAGATTTAGCAGATAGTTTNGAGTTAAAATTTATTTTTGATGATAATGAANNAAGTTTGACCAATGAAAGTATAAAAATTTCTACATAAAATGAATTAAATAATTAATTAGAAAATTTTTGATACGAGGTACTTATTAACTAGTTTTCTACAAGATTAATGTATGTTAGATACGTTACAAAGAGTATTAGACACGGTAGATAGTTCAAGAGTACAGTTTGCTGATATGAGAGGTTANCAAAGTGAAGACCTATCTTTAACAGTTAAAAAAGGAAAAACTGAAGATGTTTCATCTGAAAAATTGACAGGTGTTGCTATAAGAGCTCTTGTTAATGGTGCATGGGGTTTTGCATCTGTTGCATCATTTGAGGAGAATAAATTAAAAGAAACTTTAGAAACTGCAATAAAAATGGCTCGAGGAGCTTCTTCTCACATTATTACCAAAGCAGAAATTAATTTGGACAATGCATTTGAAGGACGTAATGAATTTAATCCTGATATAAATCCAAAGGATTTATCATTTGAGGATAAATTCAATTTAGCGTCTAAAGTAGAAGAAACTTTAAGAAAACATGATAGTAGAATTAGTTCCTCCACTGGTAGGTTTACAGAAAAAATTCAACGAGAAACTATTGTCAATACCTTGGGGACAAATGTTGTATCAGATTATGGAGTCTTTAGATTATCTGGCGCTGCAACTGCAAGATCCGGAAACGTAATGCAGAATGTAGCAAATAGTGTAGCTTCGAATTCAGGATTAAAAAGGATGGTCGATTGGGATATTGATTACGAAATGGGGCAATTAGGAGACCGNGCGATAGGACTACTNGATGCAGATCCATCGCCATCTGGAAGAATGAATGTGTTATTAGAGCAATCATTAGTAGGAGTATACATACATGAGGCATTTGGACATGCTTCCGAAGGAGATGCAATTTTAGCAAATAGATCAGTGTTGAGAAATCAAATTGGAAATCAAATGGCAATTGGAGGAGTAAATGTAATTGATGATCCAACCTTAGCCGGATATAGAGGATCTTTCAAATATGACTCTGAAGGTACTCCAACTTCAAAAAGAGACATCATTAAAGATGGAAAATTAGTTGGTTATCTAAATGATTTACAAACAGCATCTATGTTAGATCAAGGTAATATTTTAAATGGATCAGCAAGGGCTACTGATTTTAGACATATGACTATGCCAAGAATGGGAAATACATACATAGATAATGGTGAACTATCATTTGAAGAATTATTACAGGAAATAGGAGATGGAGTTTACCTTACATATTCAAATGGAGGTTTTGTAAATCCATCAACAGGAGAATTTTATTTTTCATCACAATCTGGTTTTAAAATAGAAAATGGTGAATTGACAACTCCAATTAGAAATAGTGGAATGAGTGGAATGACTTTAGAAGTTTTACAAAATACATTAGGAGTTGGAAACGATTTGATGATTGATGCATTCCCAGGTGTGTGTGGTAAAGGTAATTTGACAGGATTTCAACCTATGCCAGTGACTGGCGGTGGACCTACTATAGCAGCTAAAGACATTATAGTAGGTGGCAAATAATGGAAAAACAATCAAGCCAAATGAATGAAAATCTTCAAGAAATGGAAGATATGGCGTCCAAGGCATTAAAACANGGATTAAATAATGGGGCATCTGAATTAGAAATTAAACTAAATCATGGTTTTCAACGAAGTGTTGAAATTAAAGCCAATTCTATATCAGGTATTCAACAACAAAGTAAAACATTAATTTCTGTTAGATCATATATTGGAAAAAAAATGGGAATTGCAAGTGCTACTGCNTTAACTCCTAAAACAATTGAAGAAACTGTGGATAACGCCATAAAACTNGCTAAACTNTCACCTCCNGATGATAANTTCATTTCATTAGCGAAAAAGGTTGATAGAAATCCAAGAAAAGTAAAAGGATTATATGACGAGAATTTAAGTTTACTAGATCCCTCAGATGTTGTTACATCTCTCAAATTAATGGTTGATTCTGCATTAGAAATTGAAAAAAGATCTATTGTTGGAGGTGGATTACAATTAAACGATAGTGAAGTCGTAGTTCTTAATTCTAATGGGATATCCAAAGTCGATAAAACCACCTCAATGAGTTTGGGTTCATTTGTATCAATTCCTTTATCAACTTCNGATGTTGGCTCGGGAGGAGAATNTTATTTATCAAGGAAATGGGAAAATAATTTTGATTTTGGTAATATTGGTAAAGTAGCTGCTGAGAANGCAGTGAAGACCTTAGGATCTCAAAAAATTGAAAGTGATAAAATGCCAGTTATATTAGATGAAAAATCGACTTTCCAAACTTTATCAAGAACAATAGGGATTGGAGTGAATGGATATATGGTTATGAGTGGTATGAGTTATTTTTCTGATAAAATTGGGGAAGAATTGGGAGTGAATGAGTTAAACTTATGGGATGACCCACATGTGGATGAAGGATATAGTTCTAAGATATATGATGCGGAGGGAACTCCAACTACAAAAGTAAGTTTATTCAAAAATGGTATACTAGAAAACTATGTCACTGATTCATATACATCCAATAAAATGGGTATTGAAAATACAGGAAATGCAGGAAGTGGATTTGGAAGTAAAATTCCAAGACCAACCATTCATCAACTTCAAATGGATGCAGGTTCTGATTCATCAGANCAAATGTTAGAAGATATGAAAAAAGGACTTTATATTGAGAGNGGACTAAATGCATTTAGTATGACTCCTGATATATCNGCTAANTTAACNAGAGCATTCTATGTTGAAAATGGTGAAATTAAGTATGCCATTAAGAATGCAATGTTGGGNACTAATGTATTTGAAATGTTAAAGGGAATTAATGGAATTTCAAAAGAATTATTAGTTGAATATGGNCATCAATCTCCAAAAATATTAATTGGAGANGTATCAATAGCAAGTGCGGGTGAAGATAAAAAAGGCGNACCACCNGTATCTATGGGTGCAATGTAANNAATCAAAANTTANTGAGATCAATANTTTTCATTTTATTTGCCATTTCNAANGGATNATATGGAGTCATTCCAAGANAATCAACTGATTCTGCNGCNAAAGTTGGAAATGGAGGTAATACATCAATNATCATATGGAAATCTTTTCGAACATCNGTAGTTTGACGNAAAGCAATTGTTCNATCAATGAGTGGNTTTGAGAGTGGTGAACAAACATTCATAAGATAATCNGTAATTTTTAANGCAANACCTATTGATTTCAACATCTCATCTGTTGCTTTACCTATGTAACTTACATGTTTTTTTGGAATAATTCGAGTAGCCATTGATCTGAATGGTGCATAAGGATANAGNATAATCACATTTTCATCTTCCCAAAANATTAAATCNTGATAATTAATTTCTTGANGTAAATGATCNNTTATAGTGCGTTTACTTATNATTGANCATGCAGTACANNTTTTGNTTTGATCAAATGTCTTTTGGAATGANTATGAATTTATTCCNGATANGTANGGCATTGCATATGTTTGGGAGTGTANATATTTTATTGANGANCCNGAATTAGGACCAACATTAAAAAAAGCTAAAGGTGCAAATAAATCAGATCTATATGTATTGCCTTCTAGCAAATANGCTAAAGTTGNCCTCATAGGCCTTAAAATTGAGTAATTAGCATTAGCATTTTGTAAATTACGCACATATATTTTTGGAATATTAACAGTTGCAACACCTGTGGCTTCTTGAGAATAGATCCCTAATGGAGCAAATTTATTCATCACAGAAATACCATCGAATGAGGAGAAATTCATCATTAATTCATCTGCATCAGGATCACCAAGAATAGTATCATCACCCGCTATGGGAACACAGGGACTTTGACCTCTATAAACTTTAGTCAATGTTGAATTATCTATTTCTGTTTTTGTAATTTTTTCTTCATGATCTGATATGTTAAAATTAATATGTTGTTCTCTTGGGCGATCATTTCTGGAAGGTAAAAAGTTGACTCTAAATCCTTTAGGTATATTATTTTCTATGAAGGTTTGAAAAGGATCATAATGCGTTTTTGGAGAGTCTTTTAGATATCTACCCCAAAAATTGTCTTTCACAAGTTGTGTGGTTATACATTGAATTTGAAGTATTTTATTTACTTTTTTAAAAAAGAGAAAATTATTAGAACAGTTTATGCGGATACATCAATTTAATATAATGTGATACTTGGGGAAAGTATATACCTTGATTTCGATTGACAATTATTTGGCAAAATTAGATATGAAGTACTCTAATTTTGATGAGTTAAATAAACATATATTGAAGGTATTTGATGGAATTAATGATGATTTTGAAAAAAGTCAAACATTTGAAAATAAAGCAGGTG
Source organism: Candidatus Heimdallarchaeota archaeon (assembly GCA_002728275.1). Classification (GTDB taxonomy): domain Archaea; phylum Asgardarchaeota; class Heimdallarchaeia; order Heimdallarchaeales; family Kariarchaeaceae; genus Kariarchaeum; species Kariarchaeum pelagium. Next base: position 8,537 of record PBWW01000013.1, on the reverse strand, counting down.
TTTTAGTAAATTTAGTATTATCTGCTGAAATCATAAAAAATAAATTACCTCCAATTAAAAATATATTTTTGATATTCGAAAGAAGAGCTGAAAATCTTTCAAAACATCCTGGTCAAATATCATTTCCTGGAGGTCTGATTTCAGAAATAGATAATGGTTCGATAGTAAATACCGCAATCAGAGAAGCAAATGAGGAATTAGGGATTAATGAAAAAAATATAATTATAATCTCAGAAATGAAAAAATATTTTTCTTCTTCTAACATTCAAGTGGTACCCATAATTTGTTGGATGATTGAAGATGTTGGGAAAGATAATGTGTATGATAATTTGAAAGCAAAGTATTATCCTAGAACGCCTGAAAGTGAAGAAACTATTATCATCCCATTAATTCATTTGTTAAATCCAAAAAATTACATGCGAAAAAAAATAGTGGATAAGAATAATAAGGTGAGGATAACAAATGTGTTTAAAATAGAGGAATTTGTTAAAAACAAAGAGTTATGGGGTTTATCTGCGGCTATCACTAAAAATTTTATAGATTTAGTATTTGATGATAATCTTTTAAGTTAAAATTTTATATTTTTATTAACTTATCATTAATTATATCAAATTTAACTTCTTGTCCCATACGATTATTCATTGCGGAATGAGATGTCTCTAGGATAATATCTTCAAATTTTAAATATATTTTATTATTTGTGAGAGTAATAATTTTTGCGTTATATTTACCTTTTTCATTTAATTTTATTGCTTCGATAGGAATTATAGTAGGCTCCTTTATACTAAGAATGGGGTGTTCTTCAATAAAATTAGGAATTGTTAGAAGCTTAGCTACTTCTGGGTATTTTGGATGTGAGTGTAAGTCAAAAATAGTACCTGATCTTATAATTTTTCCATGAGAAAGTACATGAATATAATCTGAAATAAGTTCTGCTTCTCTTGATGAATGAGTTACATGGAGAGAAGTGATATTGGTTTCCATTTGAACATCTTTGAAGATAAGAGAAATTTTATCTCGTTCTGGCCCATCCAATGAACTGAAGGGTTCATCTAATAATAGTATTTTTGGGTTTGTGACAATTGCTCTAGCTAATGCAATTCTTTGCCTTTCTCCACCAGACAATGTTTGAGTGTTACGATTTAAGAGATGCTCTGCGCCGATTAACTTGGATATTTCATGAACCTGCTTTTTTTTCTGTTCATGTGTCATTGAGTGATTTGATAGACCAAATGCGATGTTTTTGTATACATTCAAATTAGGAAATAATATTTGTTGTTGAGGAACCCAACCAATGTTTCGATCTTGAGTAGGGAGATTAGTAATATCTTCCCCATCAATATACAATTTACCTTTATCTGGAACTAAAATACCTAATATAATTTTAAGGATGGATGTTTTCCCAGAACCAGAAATACCTAATAAACAATTAACTCCATCATTATCAATTTTCAAATTAAAATTTTGAAATAAGCTACTTTGGTCAAAGCTTAGATCAATATTGGATAATTCTAATTTCATAATCTTAAATCAACCGACCCAAATTTTTCGATTACCCAAAATATAAGCAGAGAAAATATCACGAGTAAAGATGCATACAAATTTGGCAATAATGTATTGCGACTCGCAAATAATCTTTCTATTGCTAATGAAAGAGTAGTCCATTCTCCTCTTGCTAAATAATAAGTTGCACCAAATTCACCTAAACTAATTGCAAATGAAAATAGAAATGCAATTAATAATCCTGATTTAATTAAAGGCATGATTATAGAATACATAATTTTGAAATTGGAGAGTCCAAATGTTTTTGCAGCAATTATGAATTCTTTTGGTACTCTTGAAAAAGATGAGAAAAGAACTCTTGATGTGAATGGAAGTGCAGCAATTATATGTGCACTTAAGATATATATGGAAACAAAATCTGAAAAAAAGGAAAATTGCCCATGAGTTTGTATTAAAGCAAAACTGATTGTTATTGCTGAGGTAGCCATGGGTATCAAGATAATAGGTGAAGTGAGTCTATCAATTTTATTTGTATTGAACTGTAAAGAGGAGTAAATCAATGCAAGTATCATGGAAATAGTGAAAATAGAGGTAAATATACCAAAAATAATAGAATTCAATAATACACGTGACGAAGAAGTGCCTAGAAAACGATCATAATCACCCGAGAATAGTTGATCGATAACGATTGATGGAGCTTGAATTAAACCTTCAATTACTGAAAAAAACAGCAATATAAACGGTAACCATGTTAAAATGGTGATAAAAATTATGAATAAGAATGGCCATATATTGAATTTCGTATATTTTTTGATAGTTAAAGCTGAATTTTCAGTTTCGTATGATGTTTGCTTTGTATACAAATAAATTATTGACAAATTCAAAAGTAATTGAATAATAACTAAAGAGGAGGCAAAATCATAATTTAATCTTAATTTAGTTTGATTATATATCATAACCTCTATCGTTTGGAGTTTTACTTGACCTAATATCAAAACTATGGCGAATGAATTGAAAGTATATAAGAAAACAAGTAGAATTGCACTTAAAAAATATGGTTTGATATGGGGAAAAGTTATATTTTTAAATTTTGTCCATTTATTAACCCCTAAAGAGTCTGCTAATTGGTGAAAACTTTCAGGTTCGGATAAAAAGCCAGATTCTAATATTCGTGTCATGAGAGAGATGTTGTACAAAGAATGGGCAATGATTATTCCATTGAATGAAAATGGATCAAATGAATAATTTGTAAATAAATTTGATAAGATACCAGATGAGTCAAATAAAATTACAAAACCAAGAAGAAGCACTAAAGGTGGAAATAAAAAGGGTACTGTCAAAGCGGCTCTAAAAAAAGATCTAAAAGGAATATTTGAGTTTGCCAGAAAATACCCTGTGATAAGACCAATTGAAGAAGATAAGATTATGGATAGAATAGATTGAGTAATAGTAAAAGTTAGAAATCTAAAAAACAAGGGATTATTAAATAACTCGACCCAATTTGTCATGCCAGAATTTAAATTCAAATAAAAAATACTTGAGAGTGGAATATAGAAAAAAATACTTAGAAAGCAAATTAAGAAAAAATTTGTTTTCAGAATAGAAATGATTTGGCTCATTTGAATCGTTTATTGAGTCTAATTATCATTATTGCTATAAAAGAACTCAAAACATGATACCAATTATTTGTATTTAAATTTGAAGTATCGGTTACCCCTTCAACCCAAGCAAGTTCCCATTGTTGAAGCCAATTATCCAAATTTTGAGATAAGAGGTCTGAACTTATTTGATTATTCAATGGTTTGATATTGTTATATGGTATTATTTGATTATAACAATCAGGCATGGCTACATTTTCATTAGCAGGATACATCCATTGATTAAGATAAATTTGTGACTGTAACTCATCGGATACGAACCAATCAACGAATGATTTCGCTAAATCCATATTTGGAGAGTTTTTAACAATACCGAGGCCTTCTATTTGTTGCCAACCATATTTTTCAGAATTTATTGTTGGTAATAATGCTGATGTTGTAGTATCATCATATAAACAAGCTCCATAAGCAGGTGATGTAGTATAAGATACCATTATTGATTTATTTGCCTCTTCTGTGTAAAGCAATTCTATGGCATCGCCCCATGATGATGTTATTGTAGTTGATGCGGATAATTCCCTCCAAAAATTATCCCATTCGTTATTTGAATCTAATGAAGTTACTTCTTCATCTCCAAAGAGTGCTATTGTAGAGAGTAAGAAACCTAAACCTGGAGAAGACAATTGTGGATTTTGAATAATTAATTGATTTTGAAAGTCAGGAGATAAAATGTCATTTAACTGAAATTCGTTTGCATTGATCGAATTTGTGAATGAATTGTTTAGGTGCCATAAAGATATTACACCAAAATCATAAGGAGTTAATAAATAATCTGAGGCTAAACCAGAAACCAATTCTTGGTTCAAATTTTGACTATTTGAAGGTTGATAAGGTGTTAACAAATCTAATTCTCGAATTTGATTAACTAAAACATTATCAATTCCTATTAATACATCTGCAATTGGTGAGTCTTTTTCCGCATTTGCCTTAGTTAAAATTGAACTGGCATCAGGTAGAAAGACAACATTGACAGAATTATTTGGTAAATTTGCATATGCTTCAAATGCACGATCAAATTGGTAACCTGGATCAGCTAATAAACTGTCATAAGTATAAATTGTCAATGAAACATCATCTGAGGATATATTTGATTGAGATGTGGCCCCTATTGGTGACGCAATAAGTAGAAATAATTGTAGAATGAATAATTTTTTATTCATTATATCAACACCAAATTAATTACTATTTTAATTATTTTATAATCCCATATTGCAACAAAATTATTTGATATTACTTAATTTGAACTATTAAATTTGTAATAATCTTCATTTATAATATTAGGCAAGTGTTTAGTATCAATTAACATTGATCTAATTGCCCATAATTCAGGGAATATTCGATATTTTGTAGTTTGATCTATATAATCAACTCCAGATGATCCTCCTGTACCAATTCGTTTTCCAATGATACGTTCAACCATTCTTGCATGATTAAATCTAAATTCTACAATTTGTTCTTCTAATTCTACGATTTTATCGATTAATAGTCTAGGCCAAGCCAATAGTGGTAAAGTCCTATATGACTCGATAAATAAAATAGCAGCTTTTACCCTTCTCATTTTATTGTCATCTTCATTAGTTAGAAAATTTTCAAATTGAGAATATGTTTCTCGAAAACTTTTTTCCATTCTAGAAATATCAAGACCATCTTTTTGCATTATTTTCAATTGAGATTGATTTATCTCATCAATTTTATATAAATATTCATTAGTAAATTTGGAAATTATTTTTTCATCTTCTTTTTCCTTGGGGGTTGAACCCAAGATAGGGGTTCGATATAGCCAGTCATAAAGTACATCCTTTAAGCTAGGTTCTGTTTTTAATTTAACTAATCTTTTTTTGATGTTATTTTCAAATTCTGTTTCTTTAACAATTTTCAATAAATATTCTATGGGGTCAGAGTGACCTTGTTTCTCTCTTTCTTCATTTGATAGGCCTAATAGTAATTCAATTTCTCTTAATTGAAATGATTGGAACCCACTTGCAGTTCCTAACTCGGATCTAAATACTAAGAAATCTTGAGGAGTTAATGTTTCCATGAGTTTGAAATGTCTTGCCGATAATTTGAAGATTTCAACTAATCGATTGATATGTTGAACTATGAATGGGATTTGTTTTTCTTCAATTTGTGTAGAAGACATAGTATTTCGGATTAAAGTAATTTCATTTATTGCTAATTTGAACCATAATTCAAATACTTGATGGACGATTATGAAATGCATTTCATCTTCAGAAACTGATGCTTCATCATTTGATAAACCTCCTTGACTATCTAACAATTTTTCCAAATTTAGATAGTCCCAATACGTTGGAGTCTTAGTCATAGATTTATATTTATTCTAAAAAATATTAATTGATTGTATTTGTTTAAAAGTATTGTAATAAATTAATTCATTTGTTTGTTAAATTGATATTAATGATCCCATTTATTTTGGGATCATTTTATTTTGATTTTTTTATTGAATTCTTCTTCTCTGAATTATTCCAATAGCGAGTATTGAACTGATTAGTACTAATGGACTCATTATTGATAGTGAGAATCCTTCAGTATCTACTGGAAGACTGACATTAGTCAATTCAGATGGAATTTCAGTTGGAACTGAAGTTTCAGTTGAATTTGTTTCAGTTGAATTTGTTTCAGTAGGATCTGAAGTTTCAATCACAGGTAATACGATGAAGTCTTCAGGTGTGATTTCAATTTCAAAGAACTCATACATACCCATACCTAAGTCTGGTGAATATAGGTCGATTACGATAATAAACATTAAACTTTCTGGCATGTCAGAGTCAGANGGATCTAGTCCCATATCTTCAAACATCATTTCCATTTCCATTATATGTTCTCCTGCTTCTGCAGACATTTCAAAATCAAAACTTTCATACATTAGTTCTTCTTCTGCTTCCATATCATACAATCCCATTTCCATGTAACCCCAGAGTTCCATATCCATTTTGGTTGAGAATATGAATTCAATCATAAATGCATCTGCAATTGTATCATTATCGAAGTCCATGAAAATGAGTTCAAGACTGACAAATTCAATTGGTAAACTTAGATCAATTAAAGATAGATCATCTATTGTTATTAGAGAAATTGGGTTATTCCAACTATCNAAGATTGTGAAATATCCTATATCATCATAACCTGAAATTGCATATGCTAGAAATTCTATTGACTCTATGTCCTCATATTCATAACCATAATAAAATCCGATATCATCTATAGTCCGAGCTAAATCACTAAATCCATATTGCATGTTAATAGAAGATGCACCAACATCAAGATCTACTTCTGCTGGAGCNATTCCTGCCCACCAATAGAATTCTTCACCATTGGTCATTGTGATTATTAAATCCACATTTAATTGTATTACATATGAATTTGATACTGTCACATCTACATCTAAGGTAATGTCAATAAAATCATATAGCCCGTCAGAATTCTCATCCTTCAAATTAGCAGTGATTTCGATGAATTCAATTGGTGGGGAATAGTCTATATTTGACATATCTTCAACAGTTAAAAGCTCGAGTGAGTCTCTTAGTAGAACGAACTGTCCAATATCATCATATCCACTAACCTGATTTAATAGGAACGTTAAGGAAGTGATTTCTTCATCAAGTTCTTCTTCTATGTATTCGATGATCCAATTGAGTTCTCTTAAGGGATAGGTTATGCTTACATCTTGATTGCCAGTTGTTTCAAATTCAAAGAATTGATAACTACTGAAGCCCCAACCCCAAACTTCACCAGATTGGGTATTAATTTCAAGCATGAAATCAAAATAAAGATCATAATAACCAGATTCTTTCACCTTCATAGTGAAATCAGTTTTAATTTCCTCAAATAAATCATCGTTATCTGGATCAGTTAAGGAAGCAGAATAATCTGATATTTCAATAGGTAATTCATAGTATAGATCATTTAATGAATATGGTAATACTTCTGTTAAGAAATCACCCCACATAGTATCATGATAATCTAGATAATCATATTCCATTAATATGGAGAAACTAAAAGTTGGAGCGCCATAATAGGAATTCATGATGGCTCTTGCCAACATATTTGAATCTACTGAGATAGTAATATTCTTTTCTCCAATTGATAGTTCTTCTTCGTTATATAGATCTTCGGTCCATATTCCATAATAGAATTCATATACATATGTAGCTGCTGTTCTTACATCAACATTGAATTTGAAGTCAACATTTGTAATTAAATTATCATCATTATGAGATGGAATTAATTCAAATGAATTTATGACTACAGGAGCATATGGTTCGATATCTTTCCAAGAGATATCACCAATGATACCTGCACGATAGACATATTCATATGTATCACGTTGAACGTTGTATATATCTTCATCTTCTATATATTCCTCATTCCAAACTTGAATTGTTGAAATTTCCATTGAACCTATGAATTTATTTCTAAATATATCTTGACCATCTATACGGAGAGGTATTATATTTTGACCTGCTTTGAAATCATATTCCATCCAAAGACCTTCCACATATGGATAGCCTCCTTCTTCATGGCGATATACTTGAATATTAGCTTGGACTAATGCGGTAAATGATTTTGTTGAGTAAAATTCTAATCCGACATCATAATAAATGTCTAAAGACTCATTATTATTGATAACTAAATCTCCTTGATGTAATTCTACAAACTTTACAGGTGAGACATCAAATTGATCTAATGTATAACCATCTACAACCATTGGACCTCCAAATTCACCTTCCCATGAATATCCACCTACAAAGGGGAATAATATAGGAAATTGAAGTCCTTTACTTGTAAACATAGTAATAGGATAGTCAATATTAATTAGATGATCTCCTGCTTCTAAATATAAATATTCATAATGAGAATATGGTAATGAAGTTTCATTAGTTATACTATAAGCGAGTGAAACTGCTAAATCCATATATGTATCTTCATTTAGAGAGAAATCAAAAGTAAACCTTAATACATCATATAGACCGGATTCATCAGTGTCAATTGGATTGACTTGAATTGAACTATCTGATGATGTGGTTTCAATATCAAAGGTTTTTAGATATGTTTGATCAAACTGTTCATATCTTGGAATAACCTCATTCATATGTGATATAACAAAGCCTAATAAAGAAGCATTTAGTCTATCTAAAAGTTCTGAAATAGGTACATTAAATACTAACTCAATTTCTTGATTTGCTTCTGCTTCAAAATCGATAGTATCATAGGTATATTGATTTGTACCATATACATTTCCATAATATACATCAAGCCATAGAGGGCTATCAAAATTTTGTTTATATTTGATAACCATCTCTAATTCTTCTGGTGCATTGTCTTGATCAGTATTTACTTCTCTATATGAAACATCAA
>PBWW01000012.1 GCA_002728275.1 Candidatus Heimdallarchaeota archaeon | reverse complement strand
AGCTTAATCGGAAACGCAACATAATTGGAATATTGTTTTACTAATTGTTTAATTCTAAATTCTTCTAAATATTCACTTTCATCATCCTTAATGTAAAGAATTATTTCGGTACCTCGTTCATTTTTCTCTATTGTTTCTATGCTAAATGAGTCCTCTCCGTCAGAGCTCCATTTCCATCCTGTTGATTTTGTAGATATACCTTTAGTAACTACCTCAACTTTATCTGAAACTAGAAACGCAGAATAAAATCCCACTCCAAACATCCCGATTAATTCAGAGCTATCATTTTCCCCTTCTTCTAATGCTTTTAGGAAATTCTCTGTACCTGACTTTGCAATAGTTCCTAAATTTTCCATTAATTCTTTTTTCGACATACCAATTCCACTATCCGAAATGGTTAAGGTTTTATTTGTTTTATCTATTCTAATTTTAATTTCTAATTCAAGATCTGGATCTAAAATTGTATCAGAAGTCAATTTTTTCAACCTTGCTTTATTCAATGCATCAGATGCATTCGAAATTAATTCTCTCAAAAATACCTCTGATTGTTGGTATAAACTATGTGTAATTATTTTTAAAACTTTATTCGTTTCTGCTTTAAATGAAAATTTTGTATTATCGCTCATTTTATTTCTCTCCTAATATTTTTTTTCAAATCTCCTATTTATACAATTAGTTATTTTTTCAAACCAATTTAATATCATAAGGTAAACTCAATCAAGGTTTCCAAAGATCAGGAGTTCTTGGAAACATTATCGCTTCTCTTATATGAAATACTCCCGTGATCCATCTGGTTAGTCTTTCAAGTCCCAAACCAAATCCTGCATGTGGAACTCCACCATATCTGAACATACCTACATACCAATCAAAATCTTTAGGATCCATATTTTTGGCCTTAATTCTATTAATTAATCGATCTGCATCATTTACTCTTACTCCCCCACTAGATAATTCTCCAATTCCTTCTGGAGCAATTAAATCTAAAGATCTTGTAATTTTTTCATTTTCAATGGTAGTCTCATAATACATCCCTCTTAATTCAGTAGGAAAATTAGTTATGAAAAATGGTTCAGTATGTGTTTTTGATAATAGTGTTTCTGCAGGAGTTGATAAATCACCTTCAGGTTCGATCCCTCCATTTTTCTCTACTAATTCTCTGCCCATTTTTTTAGCCTCTTCAAATGGAATTCTTTTTAATGGTAAACTAGGTACTATCAGATCTTCTCTTCCTAATTCTTTCAATTCACCTTTACAATTTTCTACAACATATTTGACCACATGGTGAATTAATTGTTCTTGCACCTCCATTATAGTCTCATCATTACCAAACGCAATTTCAGTTTCTATTTGGTGAAATTCTACCACATGTTTGGGGGTTCTTGACTTTTCGGCTCTCCATGACGGAATTATTCCAAATACTTTTTCATGCGAATGAATTGCGGCTTGTTTATAAAATTGACATGATTGCGCTAATACTCCTTTCTCTCCAAAGTAATCTACTGGAAACATTTCAGCTCCACCCTCAGTAGAAGCTCCTAAAATATAAGGTGTAAATATCTCATAAAAATTATTTGATGTATAAAACTCCCTAACTGCTTTAGCAATTTGTGATTTAATTTTGAATACAGCAATTGCCTCTGGTCTTCTAATTGATAATTCTCTATGCTCAAATATTGTATCAATTAGAGTCTCGGTTTTTTTTGCTGACAAATCGATTGGTAATGGCTTCGAAATGGTATGTATTGTTATTTGTTCAGGTTTTAATTCAGCTCCAGTCATTGATCTCTCATCTGCAACAATTTTCCCCCCTACAGATATTGATGACTCAATTGTTAATTTTTTAGCTTGCCCCCATAATTCTTCTGAAACCTCATCTTGTTTTAATACAATTTGTGCAATACCTTCACCATCTCTTATTTTTATAAATATTATTTTTCCTTTGTCTCTTAATACAGTTATCCATCCTGCAATAATTGCAACTTCACCTTCATTCTCAACATTAATTTCATTTGTATAATGTGTTTTGTACTTAGGATAAGTTCCTAACTTACTTTTCTTCATATATATTATATAATATCTTTAATTAAAAATTATTTTATATAATCATCCCTCTCTATTTTCTAAATATTAAAATTTAATTTTTTATTTTAATTTTCAAATTAAATCGGAAGAACTACAGACCTTAATAATAATAAAATGTTTCGTGTTAATTTTTTGCTATCATCCTTATCATTCAATATGAGATACATAAATATAGAAATAGAATATATAATTAAAACTCCCCAAAATATCACGTATCCGCTTGGGTTCATAATCAAACCTAATAGACTCCCAGAGCTCATAATAATTCGAACAAAATTAATAGATCTCAAATTTGCTAATTCTAATATTAAATTAATTACTAATAATAACTCTGCAAAAAACATAGTACCATTTGCATATATAAAATTATTCGAAATATTTCTATTACTTAATGCTTGGTTAAAACTCAATTGACTTTCTTCATTAACCTCCAAACCCAAAATTAATTCTATTATAACCAATACAGTAATTTTGAAAATAATGATAATTATCCCCAAAATTAACGATCTTGTTCCAAAAATATCTAATCTTAACTCTGTTGAAATATCAAATACATATGAAAGTCTACTTATTAACCATATAGAAAAAATTAATATTATTCGAAAAGAGAAAATAATTAATTGTATTCTTTTCTTTGACAATTCTAACACTTTATATCACATTTTCTTTTTTATTTTCATTCTCTTTTTCCATATTTGATAAAATGAAATTAGTGTTACATAGCCGATAAACGAATTGAAATTTGACTCTTCAGTAACTGTTATTATTGAAATAATTTCTGATGATGTAATTTTAATCTCACTTACCACATCTTTCAAAGGATCATAAGATTGTCGAATGATAGTGGCATTATATTCTAAAATTTCGGTTGAATTTATGTTCTCTCCTAGGATTATACTTCTGTTAACGGTTGCGCCTGCAAAAAATCTCATTAACATCCCATCTGAAGAATTATATGTTGATTTTATAGTCGCTGACACATCTAAAACCGTTATATTATTGTTTATATTTTGTAATCCGTCACTAATATTTATCCCAAAAAAATTCAAATCTAATAAATCTTCCAAATTTTCTAATTTAATTTCAGCAGACAGATTAAATAGATCAGTTCTATAATTCCCGCTCGCTTCAACAGTAGAAAACTCGGAGATATTGAAACTCGATATTAATTCTTGAATAAATACATCTCCTAATTCAGTCGATGAGGCTAAATATTGTAAATAATTATTTTGATTGCCTGCAGATATAGGTAATACTATTGGTAATGTACCATTTGGAACCATCACTTTATTTCCTTGAAAATCGATTTCATCTATTCTAATCTGTTGTTGATCTAATATTTCAGAACTATTTCTTAGACCTAAAGTATAATTCATTGAAGAAATATCTTTAGAAGTTGATATAAAATTTATAGTTCTATTTTGATCTCCTAAAAATACTGCTAAGTTCGCTTCTCCAGTGTCAGTAGATCTTATCTCATCGATCCAGTAAACTGCAGAATCCCCAATATCAATCCCCCAGCTCACACTAGTTAAAGCAGATGATGGCATGAATAATAATAGAACACAAATAAAATTCACAAATAATATTCGTAACCTATAGTTCATATGATATATNCACACTTAAAATTTTCATATATATACTCTTTGAATTAGGNTTATGNTTCATTGTTATTATAATATACTCTTATGAATATCAATCTTTTTTATTNTCCTCAACTGCNACAAAATACATTTTGTCTTCAATAATCTTCAACTCACCCTTAACCTCATCATTAACTATCAATTCAGTTATCATTCTTTCAATATTTTCATAACTTAAACCAGATGACTCTGCCAAGGTAGCTAATTGAACCATTTTTAATTTTGAAATTTTTCTCGCAATATCAATTCTCTCGAATTTTCTCAAAGTCTCCTCAGGTAAAACATATCCTATAATTTTTGAAATCTTTTCTTTATCTCCATCATTCCAAGCATCTCTCACTTGATTTATCGTATCAAAATAGGTTCCAGTATATTTTAATTGTTTTGCTTCTTTAATAATTGCCACAATTTTATCATCCGAAAGGAGTGTAATTAACTCAATAGCTACAATACCAGCATCTAATGCTAATAGAATATTCCAAATCTCTGAATTGATAAATTTATTTTCCAGAATAAATATTAATTCTCTTATTGCAATTCTTGATAAAGTTCTTGAATATATTATAAGTTGTATCAATGAAGTTTTAGCTCTCTCAGTTGTTGCATTTATACCATCATCCATCAAACTAATCAAATCAAGAGTAATACCTCTTATTAATTCCTCAGTGAATTCACTTTCTATATTTTTCATCACTTCTATTAATTGTATTATAGATCTTCTTCTATCTTCCATATTCTCTTTTAAGCTATACACAAAATTTTTCCTTAATATTTTTGTATAAATATCTCTGTTACCATNGGAAATTAAAGATACCATCTCCGCTCCTCTTTTTCTCTCTCTCGATGAACTTGCTTTTTCCCAAGTTTCAATTATTACCTCCGCAATCTGAATTTTTTTATCATCATCATTTTTTATTTGTTGCATCAGCCAACTAATCGCGTCACTATCATCGTTAAACATCGCAAAATGAATAGATCTTTTCACAGAGTCAATCCACTCCTCATCTTCTAAAGAATAAAATGACACTTGTTGATCTTCAAATTCANTCAAATTTTCATCTATATCACTCAAATTTGAATTAATTTGATTATTATTCTCGATAAGTCCACTTTCTTGCTTTTTAATATCTTCAATTATTTTCTCAATGTTTTCTTTTTTAGAAGAATAATCTCCCAAAACATCTTCCTTAAAATTTTCATTGCCTGCTTCTTCTGGTGATTCTAGTAATTGATTTATATTTTTAGCTCCTGAATCATCATTTATTTCTAATTTTTCAGTTTTTTCAGCATTANCTTCTTCATTATCGCTATCTTCAATATTAGCCATTTTTAATAATGTTGAAATTAATTCATCCGACACACTTCCTTTATCATCAAAAAATTCACTTATNAATACATGACAATCATTATCTCTTAATTCCTGAATTTGATCCTTAAGAGATTTAGGCAATAATACATAATCNGTCAATAATGCTAAATCTTTGGCAAAATCACTCAAGCTTAACTCATAACCTAATTCATTAGCAATAAATAAATCTTCATCAACGATTTCATCTTCTTCATCAAAACCCCAAATCAATAACATAGGGGTTTTTACACTTTTAACTTGTTTNACTAGGTCTTTTGAATATAATAAAACAGCCAATGAGATTTTATCTGTCGGCACAATGACTACTAAATTTGANTCTTGCATTGATTTTAATGAATTACTTGATAGTTTCATATGTTTCAATTCTTCATCTGAAGATACATGAAATTCTTTATCTTTATATTTCTCCTCATCAATTTTCTCAGGAAGTTCACTCTCCAAAAATTGTTTTTTCAAATCATAATATCTAAGAGGTGCATATTTTTTATTTTTATAACTAAAAATTTGAGTAATTTCATCAAGTAGAGGGTACAAGTTAATATTACTTATTTCCGCTTGATCTCTCAATAACTCATAAGTTTTTAGTAAATTATTACTATTTAATTCGATTTGATTAATATGTGATGTCACGGCTAATTTGTCATCAGATAAACCAAACATATCATTTTCTCTCAATAAATTACTCAGGGATGATGATATCTCAAATTTTTCTTTATTCATTTGAAGTAATACATTACTTAATTCGTGCCGATGCCAGATAGGGGCTGCATTTTCAACTAAAGGAGGTAATTCAAAATCCAAAATATTATTCACAATAACATCTATTGAATATTTCTTTGAACTCATTAGTTCTGCCATAATTGGACTAGGTTTTACTCCTATGTACAATATAGATATCTCAGCCAAAATAGCTTTGCTCCAGTNTTTTTTGTCAAATATTTTTAAATTGTCTGTTTTTTTAACTTACAGACCTTGAAGTCTCATTATTAGACTCACTAATGAAATATTTAGACAAATGTAAGTTATTGTCATCTTTTAAAATTCCTTTGTTAGATAAAAACTTTCAAATTTATTCAAATTAGAATCGTCAAACATTTTTCCTATTTATCTAAAATTTCATCAATTATTCCATAAAANAAATTTTTCAACATAGTCGTATCAATATACACTCTCTTACCTAATTTATCGATATATTGTGTTTCTGCGGTCTCTAAATTAATAATTTGGTATAATCTGTTCTCAAACATTGGGTTATTGAAAAAAATATTCATTTTAGATATTCCTTCATCTAAATTATTACAATTATTGATTATTATGCCTATGACAACATCTTTTTTTGAATATTCGAGTATATTGTTNATAAAAACTAGATGATCTTCAAAATATTCATCTTTTTCAAAATTATATACTAAAATTANCCCCTCACANACTTGAATAAACTCTTTCCATTGATTTATTGTAGGTGCATCTAATTCAAAAAAATTAATTTTGTTTTTATTTTTCTCAATTGCAAATATATCGTCTACAAACGATAAAGACATACCTCGAAATTTTGCTTGAACAGGAGGGGCATCAAAATCTAAAAATTTAATTTCTTTATTTTGATACATAAATTCATTAATAACCACGCTTTTTCCAGAACCCATTAATCCAAATATTCCTACATATCGATTTTTCATAATTTATAACTCCAAAACGTAATTTTTATCAAGTTAAATCAGACAAATCATAGCCTGGTATTTCTTCATCATCATTATCTTTCAACTCTTCATCTTCATATAATTCCGATATTTCACCACCAGGAATAAAACTATAATCAAATTTGAACAATTCATTAGTCTTTTTCAATTTCAACTTACAAATACTATTGAGTTCATTAACTGCCATCAAGGATGCCTCCGGATCCTCCTCATCATTACAATATACTAATAATCCCATCACAGGGATGTCCATGATAGTACCTTTCATCAAAAATGATGATAATGGACCAATCATAGCAAGTTTATCTCCAAAAGTATGAACTTCTTTAAATTTCTTTTTCCAAGATTGATTTAATGCATATTCTGCCCACTGCTTTGAAATAACATCTCTTTTTAACTCTCTCAATCCTCCAATTACGATGTATTTCCTTGCATTCCAATTTAATATATCCATCACTAATTGATCCCAAAATCTTATTGATATAGATGATACATGTATAGGTAGTCTTGGTAAAACAAATATTGTTTTTGACATTTCATGCTTATACACCGTAATTATTGACTCTAAGTTATTTTTATAGTACCAACTTGAACCTCCCCACATGCTAATTGTAACTAAATCTAATTTTTCAATAAAATGGCTTAAAGATAAATATCCTACATTACCAAAACCAGAAAACCCAATTACAACTTGATAATCTTTAATCTCATCTATAGTTTCTTCTCTCATTTTTAATAATACTCCACGCACTTTATTTTCATCATTCATAATAATCCCAATACATCTCCTTTATTTACTAAATATATTAATCTATATTATGCAAAAAAGAAAAGGTAATAATAATTNTATAAATTACAATTATACCACATTATTTTTTGCCTCAATAATTTTTNTGCTTATTCTAACTAATTTCATATATCAAGAATTTGGATTTAATACATCNGTAATTTTTTTTTCAATTATATTTCTTAATTTTTATATGATTTTTCGAAAAATTTTACCTCAAAAACTAAATCAAATGTTGAACAAGATCAGTCATAAAACTAAAATTGAAACAGTATATAATTACGATAAATCAGACAACTCTCTTGACTCGATTAATAATGTAAATACGACTAAATTCTGTGAAAGCTGTGGAGAAAAGTTAATTTCNAATTTAAATTATTGCGAAAGCTGTGGTAAGTTGATATCCTGATGAAGATCTAAATCTAAAATTAAATAATCTTCAAACNATAACACTATCCATAAACCTTTTTGATACCGCCAAATGTTTAATGAAGGAGGTCTTAAAATTAGCGAATTTAATTTTGAAATAAAGGACATCGATAAATTCAAAGAAAAACCAAANCCACATAATTTAGGTTTTGGTAAATTTTTCACAGATCGAATGTTTTTACGAAAATATGAAAATGGCAAATGGGATGAAGGAATAATCAAAAAATTNGAAAATTTTTCATTAAGCCCGGCCACTTCGGTTTTTCATTATGGNCAAGAAATTTTTGAAGGATTAAAAGCATTTAAACAAAAAAATGGAGATGTTGTAATTTTTAGAATTGATCAAAATGCAAAACGTCTAATTTCATCCAGCAAAAGAATGGTTATTCCTCCAATTTCAGAGGAATATTTTATTGAATCTATAACTAAACTAATCTCTTTAGAAAAAAGTTGGGTTCCTGATGAATTGGGTACCTCTTTATACATCCGTCCTACAATAATTGCTACTGAACCTGCACTTGGTGTCCATCCAAGTGATAGTTTCTATTATTATGTGATTCTTAGTCCATCAGGAAGTTATTTTGCAGAAGGATTAAATCCAATTAAAATATTAGTTGAAGATAAATATGTCCGAGCATCAATAGGAGGTACAGGTTCCGCCAAAACAGGAGGAAATTACGCAGGTTCCCTATTGGCAAGCAAACTTGCAAAATCTCAAGGTTTTTCACAGGTTCTATGGTTAGATNCAAAAGAAAGAAAATATGTNGAAGAAGTTGGTTCAATGAATATTGCATTCGTGTTAAATGANACCATCTATACTCCTCCCTTATCAGGTAGTATATTGGAAGGTATNACTCGAAAATCANTAATTCAACTTTCAAAAGATCTNAACATNCCATTGAAAGAAGAAGCTTTATCGATCGANACCATAGTNGANGAAATACAATCNGGTAATTTAACTGAAATTTTTGGCATGGGNACTGCAGCAAGTATCGCACCAGTTGGTCAAATTAAGTATAAAAATCATACTCATACGATTAATAATAACGAAATAGGTCCAATTACNAAGAAAATCTACAATGAACTAATAGGGATTCAATATGGTCTGATCGAAGATAGACACAATTGGATGTATAAAATCAAATAATTAAATTATATTCTAAAATAATCTTTTATTATCCAATGAACTCTAGTCTCATTTTTCAATTCTAANAACTCATTTATACTCTCTTTATCCCAATTATCACCATCTTCTAATTTATAATTAAATTTATTCATTTTTGGTATGGCAATTTCTATGAATTTTTGAAAATCAGCAAGTAAATTGAAATCNAATGTTTGAAATATTAGAGTNCCCTCATAATCAAAATCAACCATTATTTCTATATTGATTTTACCATTGTCAAACCACACAAATTGGAAACCAATCGCTTGGTTATAACGTATCTCTTTCTCAATATATTCTTCAAACTTATTTTCTCGCCAAATACGAATTTTAAAATTAATTAATTTTTTCTTATTATCATATTCCAAGATGATGGATGCTACATTATCTTTTAATGCTTTATTCACAGATTTTCGGTCTAAAAATATTAAAGGTGGTCCTGATATAATTAATAAAATAAAAAATACTAACCCATCTAAAAAATCAGTACTCGCATAAATGATATAAATAATACTTAATAATAAAAAAATCACTCCCAATATATCTGCTTTTTTCCTCATTAAGTTTCCTTTTCTCATTTTTCTAAATTTAGTATCATACACCTCAAATTTATTCTCTCTTAGTTTTATTATTTCAAACATAGTGATCACTAAAAATAATATATGAAATAATAAATTAATATTAATTCCATAATGTTTCATATGATCTTTATAGTTAAACATTTTCCATATATTATATTCAACTTTTGATGATTTATCATGAAATCTAATGAAAAAATAAATTACTCCACCAAACCCATAATTAAAATCACTATAGATAATCAAAATGATCTTGGTTTTGACCCATGGGGAGATGGTTTAGCAGAATGGACACCAATAAGATCCCTTTATACACATAGACCCGGTATTGAAACAAGTCTTGCAAGTTTAGATTATAATACAAATTTATTTCATGATGTTTTTGATTTAGAAAAGGCCCAAAATCAACATGATGAATTTACGTCTACATTAGCCTCTGAAAACATAAAGGTCATATCATCANATGATTTGACAAAATATATTAACTCNNAAGATTTGGCTCCCTTCATAANATTTGATGAAAGTTTCACTAAAGATCAAAAAAGNAAATTGATAGATAGCTATATTTCTCATAATAAACAATTAGATTTGCTATTGACAAAACCATCAATTAAACGTATTTCTGCCAATAATCAAGATATTATAAATCAATTTTCAATTAATAATCCGTTAGGTAATTTTCTCTATGCTCGGGATCCAATATTTCAAACTGGGGAGAAACGGTTTCATTTATCCAATTTAAAATTCAATGTTAGAAAACAAGAAGCTAACATTATGGAATTATTATTTAACAAACTTAACCTTCATTCCAATATTTCCATTTCAATTGATAAATTCAACCAACAAGTCGACACCATAGAGGGCGGCGAGGTTGTCCCCGCAGGTGACACAATAATCATAGGTGTGGAAAGTCATCGAACTAATTTGAATTCAGTCTATGAACTTATGAAGACTAACTCTATAGGTCATAGTAACGTGGTCTTAGTCATTTCCCCAGTCAAAACTCAAGAAGAGATGCATATTGATACTTGGTTTAATATCATTGATGAAGATTTATACATCGGGTCTCAAAGATTCTTTGACAATCCCATAGATATCTTATATTATGAGCGGAATGAGAATGGATACTATTTACTCAACAAAGAAATTTCTGACTTCAAAACTCTATTAGAAAATAAATTAAAAATGAAGAAAATATCCTTAAACGATAAACAACAAAAGGATTTGATGAGCAACGGTTTAACAATTAGTCCTAAAAAATATATAATGATCGGCGGTAAGCCAACCTCTCAAGGTTTTAAGAAAAGTCTTGAAAAACATGGAGTAGAAGTTATTTCAGTTGAATTAGATGAACTTACAGAAGGTCATGGAGGTGCTCATTGTATGACTCAACCAATTCAAAGAGATTTAGACAGTAATTATATTTAAACTAATTATTAATTAAAATTTAATATAATGATCCATTTTTTTTTTAAACAATGATGATAATCATTCTAAAGTGTATGGCGCTACGTTTCAAAAATATTGGCGATTATTTTTAATTATTTTAAATATAATAATTCAATTAAGACAACAAATCAACTCTTGTATTGCTCGTGATTTCAGTGTCACATGTTTAGCACGAAATAAATTTTTAACTGTCCAAGCAAATTACATGATAATAATTTGGCTTGTTTTATGGTTCATATGGCGTGAAAATAAAGAAAAAATAGATAAATTGTATGGTAAATTATATGGTTCTTTTATTGTTTACATCACATTAGTCTGGTTAGCATATTGGGTATTATTAAGTTCAGGAGATAGNTACTCAGGNTTTGATGGTATCACTAATATTGTCCAACATTATTTTACACCTATCGTAATGATAATNGATTGGCTATATACCGAGAAGAAAAGATATGAATGGAATTACTACTATATATGGAGTATTTATCCCACTTTATATGCGATTTCTGCAATATTAAATGGGTATCTTGGTTTGGAATATGGTTACTTATATGGNTTTTTAGATCCAAGCAATCCNGGAGGGTGGTTGATGACNTGGTCATANGTAGTCGGTGTTTACATATTCTATACAATATTAGCTTTTTCATTTATTGGCATAAATAGAAAATATTTAACTAATTCTCCATAAATTAACTTTTCAAGAAAACCAATTTTTTAATATAAATAATACCTCATGACTCCATTCTAAATCATTGTCATTAATCATATTTATTACCCCGTTGGCAGATGATAGTAGTTGCTCATTTACTTCTTCTGCTCCATGATAAAACGTAGGTATACCTTTCTCATTGCTGTAATCAAATAAAGCATTTTTAGATCGTAAAATATTTTCAAGTTTGCAAATTAAATATATTGGTACATTTAAATCTTGAATTTTTTTATAATTTATCCCAGTTGCCAAAAGAATTAGTTTATCAATTTTGTTCAACCTGTTCAACTCAAACCAATTTCTATAAACATATCCTGATCCCGCTCCTATCGCTAAAATTATTATATTAGAATTGTCTATTTCCTTTAAACTTAACAATTTCTTGTATGCACTTAAAATATCTGANTCAAAAGATAATCCNGAAGAGGATTTTCCACTTCCTCCTTTATCCCACCTAAATACTGCGAAATTTAATTCCATCATTAATTTGACAATTGGTTCAAAATAATTATTATAACCCCTATATCCTTTCACATTTCCATACCTGTCATGTTTCGGTGCTCCAGGGATTAAAAATACCGTTTTATATTTTTCATTCTTTGTATTCGGTATATCCAATTGCCCTGATAATAAATAAGGTCCTGAATAAAATTCAACATCAATTTTAGATCTCACTAATACATATGAAAATATGTTATATTTAATGGTAGTTTAAAATTCGAAAAAAAAGATAACATTTTAAACATAAAGAATTATAAAATAATAATGAATAATGTNAACGACTTCATAAAAAATAATTATACNCACAGAAATCCAGGTGTAAGATCTAAGTTAAAAAATATGTTGAAATTTGGAAAATTAGCAAATACNGGTAAATTAGTCATCTTTCCAGTTGATCAAGGATTTGAACATGGACCAGGTCGTAGTTTTTCAAAAAATACGCTCGGTTATGATCCTCTTTATCATGTTGAATTTGCTATTGAAGGGGGCTGTAATGCTTATGCTGCACCTCTTGGATTTATCGAAACTGCCGCAAATGAATATCCAGGTGATATTCCACTTATACTTAAAATAAATAATAACAATAGCTTATACTCTACAAAGAACCCATTATCATCAATGACCTCAAGTATTCAAGATGCTTTAGAATTGGGATGTCACGGAGTGGGTTTCACTATATATCCCGGTACATCAATGACGAACGAAAATTTTTGGCAATTAAAAGAAGCAATAAGAGATGCCCATGATGTTGGTCTTGCTGCAATAGTTTGGTCATATGCAAGAGGAGAGAATATTGCNAAAGAAAATGAAACTGCTTTAGACGTTATTGCATATGGAACACATATTGCTGCTCAAATGGGAGCAGATATTATTAAAGTTAAACCTCCCACAAAAAATATTGGTCTTGAAGTATCTAAATCTTCATATGAAAATATTCCAAAAGATACACTTACAGANAGAATTCAACATATTATGGANTCTGCATTTAATGGTAAACGGATCACAATCTTTTCTGGAGGTGTTTCTAAAAGTATAGATGATGTAATAGAAGATGTCAAATCAATAAAAAATGGTGGTGGACACGGGTCCATAATGGGTAGAAATCTATTTCAAAGAAATAAAGATGACGCAATGCATTTGTTAAACAAAGTTATAGATATTTATAAAAATTAATTTATAATTAATCCAAATATTTNTCTAAATTATATTGATTACCTATTTCTTTAAATCGTATCTTATCGTTTTGTAAGTCAATATATTCCATATTGGTGCAACTAACCGCATTTAAGTTAAAATCATTTTTTAAATTTCTTGCAAATTTTTCATGATAACCAAACATAGTTCCAATATATTTAGGTTTAATCTCNGATATAAAACTAATTAATTCATCAAAATTTGCATGTGTGGAAAGTGTTGATGTAAAATCAAATGAACTAAATCTATATTTAGCCGATTGCCCTGTTATGATACATCTGATAATTTTATTTCTACTAATTTTCATTGTTTTAAGAATTTTATTTACATCTTTAAACCCTCTTGGAACAATAATCATGCATTTTTTATTATCAAAATTGAAATTTTCATTAAAATTAGAATAATTTAATTTCACGCCATATTTTTGGAAAACCTGATTAATTTTAGAAATTTTATCCAATACAAATATAGGTAGATTAGGAGCTAATNTATTCATATATGAAATCAATTCTTGAGCNCCACCCAAATTTCCTACGTTNATCATTGGTATTTTTCCCTTTTTCAATTCATTCATTATCCANACAAATAATTTCTCCCTACTCAATCCTCTATCATCAAAATGAATAAGCTCATCACCATAAGTTGAGTCAACAAATAAGGCATCTATTTCATCCATAGGTAATTCAGCTCCATTTATCGTGTATAAATCTTCTGGACAAAAATCACCTGTATATAGCATTGTTTCATTCCCTTCCCTCACAATGATTTGTGCTGCTCCTAATAAGTGACCTGCATTTATATATTCAACTTCAAAATTTCCTATTTCAAANCTCTCATTTAACTCAACATACTCNAAATTTTTAGTTCTTCTTTTCGATGATTGATCTATTAAATCTTTTGTAATCTTTGTCAAATATGTTGTAGAACCTCCAGAAACGGCNGCAGTATGATCAGAATGAGCATGAGTTACTAAAGTTGGATTTTTTATCGGAGTTGAAGATAATTCTGGATCTAAAAAAATTTTTTCTCCTTTATTAGACTCAATGATTAAACCTCTATTATATTTAATTTTCAAGTATAACCATATCATCAATAAAAATAAAATATTAAAATTATCGTTTCGATTTTTTTCAAATATANTAAAATTAAATCTAATACGAACAGCTTAAAGATATTTTGAAATTTACTAAAAATANTAAATTACCTAACCAATAGTCAATTTAATAGGCATATAATAAGGATAATATGAATAGATATCTAATTCAAATGAAACCTCGACTTCTATTGCTTCTAACAATAACAGGTGTAATTGGATATCTTATTCCTTCAATGAATAATATTAAATTTTTAGATATATTGGCTTTCACTCTCTTTGGNGTTCTATCTGCAGCAGGAGCAATGACAATAAATAANGTAATTGACAAAGATTTAGACTCTCAAATGACTCGGACCGCATCTCGACCAACAACCGGTCCTAATGCATTGCCTACTTTAAACTTAGTTATCTTGGGATCCTTATTATCTATTATCGGGTTTTTAGGAGGCTATTTCTATTTTGGTTTNAATACATTTTTCCATTTAGCTTTTGGCAATATTTTCTATCTTACTTTTTATTCTTTATATCTTAAAAGAAACTCAGTATGGAGTGCTATTGCCGGTGGTTTATCATCCCCTTCACCTGTTTGGGCTGCATATGCAGCAAGATATGATTTAGGGCAAATTATCACAAATATGGAATTTTTGGGCGTNAATTTAGAGGGTTGGTTACTTGGAGGTATTGTTTTTATTTGGACTCCATCCCATACTTGGTCCATGGCAACTAAAAACTATGAAGATTATAAAAACTCTAATATTCCAATGTTACCTGTTGTAATAGGTATAGAAAAAACTGCATTTTGGACTTTTATTTTTGGTCTATCTACTATAATTTATTCTACAATAGTTGCTATTTGGATCACAAATAATTGGATNATATTTTTATTATTAATTCCCATAAATTATCTTTTCTTGAAAAGTTTATTGACCTTTTATCAAAAACCATCTATTTTAACGGGAAAGAAAAATTTTAAACAACATAATATGTGGCTAACTATNATATTTCTCTCAATAATATTCCTAAGTTGATACCAATNTATCACAAAAATTTACAATTTAAACTAAAGATTCTAAACAAATAAAATCATATTATAATTATGACCACTGAATTTTCTCATCTCGCAATCGCAGTACAAGATATAGATCGTGTTAAATCANTATTTGAATTAATATCTGGGAATTCAATAACAGAAAAAAAGNCAATACAAAATCAAAAAATCAATGCCGCATTTCTTGATATAGGGCATACAAAAATTGAATTTATTGAACCATTGGACGACTCATCACCAATATCTAAATTTCTTCAACATAAAAGTGCAGGTCTTCACCACTTATGNATAAGTGTATCAAATTTTCAGCAGTTAATCGATCAATTAACAAGTTTAGGTATACGAAAATTGGGTGATCCTTTTGTAGGTGCAAAAGGTAAAAGAGTAATTTTTTTCCATCCAAAAGACACACATAATATTCTCATAGAATTAGAGGAAATAGAGTAATATGACTTTTTTACAATTCCTGCCGATCCTACATTCAGATCTTCAAGAATCAAAATTTGACCCAAATGAATGGACCTTAAAATCATTTAAAATAATCACATCAACTAATGATTATGTTAAAAATTATTTAGGTTTGAATAACAAAATTATTGCTTTGAGTGAAATACAAACCAAAGGAAGAGGTCGTTCAAATAATATTTGGTACTCTCCTAAAGGTGGTATATGGCTATCAATTGGATTTTTATGCAACATAGATGCTATAGAGCTATCAACTCCCATTATTAAACATATTAATGAATTTCTTCTACAATATGTAAACTCTGAAATCAAGCCACCCAATGATATACTAATNAACTCAAAAAAATTATGTGGTCTATTGGTAGAGACTGAGACCAAACAAAATAAGATAAAAAAGGTAATAATTGGAATAGGAATAAATTATAATAATAACATCCCAGAAGAAATATCTGAAATNGCAACTAATCTGAAATCNCATAATCAGAGCTTACCAGATATTTATAATTTTACTTCAAAATTAATTATCCACATATTACTTTCTTTAAGAAATTATATTTCGGATTTGTGATATTATGTTACCTTTGATAAAATGGCCAGGAGGAAAATCTAAAGAGATTAATTATATTAATTCGCATATTCCCTCTTTTGATCGTTACATAGAACCATTCTTTGGAGGTGGTGCTCTCGGTTTTCAATTAGAACCTACGAATGCTATTGTAAATGACATAGATCCTTTATTAATGCAATTTTATTTAGATATCAAAACACAAAATCCTATTTTTTTGAAAATGTGTGAAGAAATTATACATGATTGGTANCATATTGATTATTTAGCAACACATNTTTTGAGTGAATTTAATCTTAAAATTTTTGAAGCTCCTAATTCATATTCCAAACAAAGCATTGAAAATATTTTTCTAAATATAATTTCCAAAAATAAAAATCTTATAAATTCACATCTTGCAAAATTTAAATTTCTTAATTATGAATATTACTATTCAATGTTACTAAAGTTCACTCCAAAAAAAATTAAACGTATCGTATCTCTCTATAACAAAAATAATGATTTTTTCAATAAATATTCATTTGAAGAACATTTCCTCTCATGCATAAAATCAACATTCTATCATACCTTAAGAGATTATTATTTCAATGTTAATCCTAATTCTGCTACTTTCTTTTTCATCCGAGAAATGTGTTATGGTTCCATGTTCAGATATAACTCCAAAGGAAAGTTCAATATTCCATATGGTGGTATTAGTTATAATACTAAAAATCTTGAACATAAATTAAATAAATTTCAATCTAACAAAATAAAAAATGTAATTCATAATTTTAAATTCATGAATAATGATTTTTTGGATTTTCTTAAAAAATTAAAACCTACTAAAAATGATTTCATATTTTTAGATCCACCATATGATTTAGTTTTTAAAAATTATTCCAATTTTAATTTCGATGAAAATGATCACATCCGTTTATCAAATTATCTGAAAAACTGTAAAGCAAAATGGTTGATGATTATCAATTCATCTCCATTCATTATGGATCTCTACAAAAATGTTCATCATGACAATAAATCCATTATTATTCAAAATTATGATACAAGGTATTCTTATAATATAAGAGGTCGAAATCAAAGAAATACCAATCATCTTCTAATCAAAAACTATTGACCCTATTAAACATAAAAATAATATTTTTGTCATTTTAAATTAATAATTTCAGTAATATTAATACTTGATAAAAAAAGAAAAAAGTAATGAAAAATATTTACATCGCAACATCAGGTGAGATAAAACATAAAGCACAAGAACTTTGCACACTACTAGAAAAATATGGATTTAATATAACTTTCAAATGGTGGTTATCATATACTCAAAATGGAAACAACGAATACCATCAAATGAGTCCAAAACAGTTCAAAGAAATTGATAAAATCCAATTAATAGGGGAAATAGATCTAATGGCAATAGAAAAATCAGATTGGCTAATATTGATTAATGATAAAAATATTACTCCCAGAGGAAGTTTTATTGAAGCTGGATATGCACTCGGAAAAGGCAAACGAGTCATTTGTATTGGTGATCTTCCCAAATCAGCAATGGTTTCTCGATTTATACATTTTAAGGATATCAATGATTTTATTTTTACACTAAATAATGAAGATTGATAATAATATTATATTTTAAGTGTCAAACCCATCAATTTCTTCTAAATCATCATATGTTTGTCTTACCGCTTCATGTACTTGATCCTCAGTTTTTGCTCCAGTACAAACTAAATTGCCTGATTGAAATAGTAATAAAACCGTCTTCGGATTGGGTAACCTATAAATTAAACCAGGAAATTGTTCAGGTTCATACATAGAAGACTCGAGCCACATTGAAGCTAATTCCAAATTTATGGTTCTGTTATTGAAATTACCTGATGCTACTATATTTTGAACTATAATCTCAGGCTCCTCTTCGATTTTTGTACCAGTTTCTCTTAAAATATCGATTACTGAATATACTGCATCGTGAACCATAGATGTTGATTTAGCACCAGTTATTACCAATTTACCAGAGGAAAAAACAAGTGAACTAATTTTTGGTTCTTTAGTCTTAAGGATTAAACCAGGGAATTGTTCGGGATTAAAACTGACTTGTAAAACATCATGGTCTATTAGTTGTTGATAGATTGATACTAAATTTATTGTAGTAAACAAATTGACTGACGCGACACAATTTTGTATCACAATTCTAAAGTCTAATCCATCATCTAAGTTTTTTTGAGCTGAAGCACTTAACTTTCCAGACATAATTATAATTTTTTTAAAAAATCAATTTAAAAAGGTGTTTATATATATACTATTTATACTACCCACAATGGAAAAAAAATCAAAATCAAAATTATAAATTAAATCAACCCATTAAACTAAAAATAGCCAAATATTTTATTATTATTTTAATTTTTATCGACACCTATAAAGCTTTTAATTTAGAATAAAATTTGAGGTAATGATGCCTTGGAATTTACATAACCTACATATTACCATCTATATCCGAAAAATTGAATTATTTTAATAATTTTTCAAAAACGGAGGTAATATCATGACTACACATTTACGTTCAGATCAATTTGATGTATT
Source organism: Candidatus Heimdallarchaeota archaeon (assembly GCA_002728275.1). Classification (GTDB taxonomy): domain Archaea; phylum Asgardarchaeota; class Heimdallarchaeia; order Heimdallarchaeales; family Kariarchaeaceae; genus Kariarchaeum; species Kariarchaeum pelagium. Next base: position 9,009 of record PBWW01000012.1, on the reverse strand, counting down.
ACAAATTATTCATAATAAAGGTCCCATATTAGTGAAAGATATAAAAGATCATATTCCAATTGACCAAGGAAAAATTGAAGCTGCAGTCGGAACTTTATCAAATTATAGTCTTATAGAAAAAAATTCAATTAACAACATATTCTACGAACTCACAAAAAGAGGTATTGAAATAATAAAAAATGGTTTACCTGAAAAAATTATACTCTCATTAATAATTGATCAACCACTATCTTTTCCAGATTTATCAAATGTATCCAAACTATCCAAATCAGATTTAACTGCAGGGATAGGTATCTTGAAAAAATTAGACTTAATATCATTTAATCAAGGAATAATTTCTTTTGACGAAAATATTTCAGCCATCAAATCTATTGATGAAATATTTGAATCTCTCAAATCTATATCAAAAAATAATACTCCCAGTGATCCAATCATAATTAAAAAATTAATAGAGCGAGGTCTAATTCTAAAAATAGATCACAACGAAGTAAAAGTAAATAGTCTAATAAACGATAAACAATTGGCAAAAATAATTGTCAAAGAAGAAATAACCAAACTTACCTCAAAAATGATCGCTGATCGATCATGGAATAATTATTCAATTAAACCATACTCATTAAAATCAAAACCACGAATAATATATCCTGGTCGTTTTCAACCATATAGACAGTTTATCGAACACCTAAAACGTAAATTAATAGGTTTAGGTTTCAATGAAATGAAAGGTCCAATTATAGAACAAGAATTTTGGAACTTTGATGCTCTCTATGCGCATCAAGATCATTCTGCACGAGAAGATAGTGATATTTTGCTAATCAAAAATCCTACCCATGGTGAGCTAATACAAAAAGATTTTATCGAAAATGTAAAACAAACTCATGAAAATGGATGGCAAACAGGTTCTATTGGCCATAATTATAAATGGGATCCTAAAAAAGCAGCAAGATTATTATTAAGACCACAAGGTACCTCAATATCCGCAAGAACTCTTTATAATTTAAAAATCCCATCTAAATATTTCTCTATCGCAAGATGTTTTCGCCCTGATCAAATAGATGCAACACATGCAATTGAATTTAATCAAACAGAAGGGATCATATGTGATCCAAACATTACATTTAGAGATCTATTAGGTATCCTTAAAACTTTTGCAATAGAAGTTGCTGGCGCTGAGGAAGTTCGTTTTCGTCCCGATTATTATCCTTTTACCTCTCCATCAGTTGAATTATCCGCAAAGCATCCAAAATTAGGTTATATTGAATTTGGAGGCGCAGGAATTTTCCGACCAGAAGTTACAAAACCATTTGGTATCGATCACCCAGTTTTAGCGTGGGGATTGGGTGTTGAACGTTTATTTATGACCAAATTTAATATTTCAGATATTAGATCTTTATATTCACAAGACCTTGATTGGTTAAGATCAGAAAAAGTATCCTCAGGAATGGAGGTAGATATTTAATGCCAACCATAGATATTTCAATAGAAGATTTTTCTAAATTAATAGAGTCAGATCATTTATTAACTGTTAATGAACTTGATAATCTAATATCATTTGCAATCGCAGAAGTCGACTCTGAACCTGATGGTCCCGATGAAAATGGACACACAAAAATATCCATTGATATAAAAACATCAAATAGACCTGATTTATGGAGCGCAGAAGGNTTAGCAAGGTTAGTAAAAGGTAATAATGGGACACTTGGTTTACCAGATTTATCCTCCTCACCTTCCGATTATAAAATTATTGTCGACCCCGAAACTGAGAAAATAAGGCCATATATTGCGGCTGCTATAGTTAGAGGGTTGAAATTCGATGACTTTTTAATTAAACAAATGATCCAAATTCAAGACAAATTAGACTATTCTTATGGACGAAAACGAAAAAGATCATCAATAGGNATCTATAATATTAACATGATTTCTTCTCCTATTCATTACAAGATGGTTGATCGGGATTTTGAATTTACACCATTAAATTTTGAAAATAATATGTCAATAGAAGATATATTTTCAAATCATCCAAAAGGTATCGAATTTGGNCATATCTTATCAAAATCAAAAAAAGTACCAATTTTAGTTGATTCTGAAGAACGAGTTCTTTCACTTCCTCCAATAATAAATAGTCATGATGTAGGACGAGTTACCACAGAATCCAAAGATGTACTCATTGAGACTACAGGGACTGATAAAGAAACTGTACTTATTGCNCTTGATTGTGTAACTCAAGCCTTNAGAGATCGAGGAGGCNCTATAGANAGTGTAGAAATCATNTACAAATCAAANATAGAAATAACTCCACAAAACACTCCTAAAGAAATAAAAATAAATCCAAAAATAATTAANTCATATTTAGGAACGACTTTNACAAATGATCAAATAATAACATTTTTACAACNACGTCGTCATAACGTTGTCAAAATTGAAGATGAATTATTAATTAAATATGCACCCTGGAGAAAAGATATTCACCATTGGGTTGATATTTCAGAAGATATTGCCATGGCATCTGATTATAACACCTTAATCCCTACTATCCCAAAAGTAGTAACCTCAGGTAAAATTTCACCGTCATCAGAGGATGAAAACATGTTGAGAGAAATTTTCATTGGAATGCAACTCATAGAAGTAATGAATTATATTCTAACAGATCCGATTATCTTATCCGATAAAATTAACAAACCTATGAATAATTCTACTAAAGATATAGTGGAAATAAAAAATCCAATAACCTCAACTTTTAGTGTAATTCGATCTCAATTGTTACCAATACTACTTTCATTTGAATCAAAAAATACTCACATTGAATATCCTCATAAAATTTTTGAAATAGGAGAAGTAGTAAAAAACATTCAAAAAAATCTCCTCACAAAAACACATGCAGCAGTACTTTTAACAGGTAGCAATGAAACTTTTGAAACAATTTTAAGTGTATTAGATGGTTTCATGAGACTTCAAAATCTGGATTATCTATTGGAAGATACAGATGATGAAATGTTCATCTCAGGTCGTAGAGCCCTAATAAAAATTAATGATATTCTAATAGGAAAGATAGGCGAAATAAATCCATCAATACTCAATAATTTCGGCATAGAAGTCCCCTCAGCAGGTCTAGAAATTGATTTAACTAAAATCCCCAATTTAAGAATCAAAGAATATGATACAAATAAACTGTAGTTCATAATTTTAGATTATAATTATTTTTATTTGTAAAATTTTGTCTGTATCCTTAAGACTATCATAACTAATTATAAGTGACCTTTTAATTTTCAATAATGGCAATTGCCCAAAAAAGTGAATTTATTTCTAAAAAGAATTACCAAACAAATAAATCAACATCAATTAAATGGATTTTTAGTCATATCAAACGAAATTGGTATCTATTTATATTAACCATCACTTTAACAATTGTCAATTCTATATTTTCCTCATCCATTCCAAATCTTATAGGGGAAGCTTTTTTGTATTTTAATCAAGGTATACTGACTATATCCACATTATCATCTCTATCAATTCAAGTGCTATTATTTGGGATCGGTGCAGGCCTTATTCAACTCATACAATCTTGGTCTAATGAATTTATTTCGCAACGCTTAGAAAGAGACTCCAGAGATGAGCTTTTAAGTTCATTATTAGGAAAAAGTCTAACTTTTCATGATAAACAACGAATAGGTGATTTGATGACAAGAGCAACTGGTGATGTCCGACAATTAAATTTCATGTTATCTCCTGGTTTCAATTTAGTTTTTAGATCTATTGTAGGTATAATTGTTCCTGTTACTTTTATGTATTTAATAAATCCACAATTAATTATAATCCCAATTATATATGTAATTGTTTTCATTACAGTTCTAAAAAAATATAGAGATAAGCAAGCGCCTGTGACCATGAAAACAAGAATTGCTGCATCAAAAACCCAATCAAGATTAAATGAAACAATTTCTGGTATGTATGTAGTACGTGCTGCATCAGAAGAGGAGGAAGAACGTAAAATATTTCAAAAAAATATCAATGAATTCAAAGATGCTCAAGTTAACCTTGGAGAAATTCAAGCAAAATATTGGCCCACTTTGATTTTAGGTATTTTTACTATTGCTGGTATTCTTCATTCAATCATCTTATTAGATCTTTTAATAATTAATATAGGTGAGTTAATTTCTTTTATTCTTTTATTTCAATTATTACGATTTCCAACCTTCATAAATATTTTTGCAATAACAGTTCTTACATTAGGAATAACCGCAGCAGGCCGTATATTAGAACTATTAAAAGGAGAAAGCAACATTGATCTTAATCCAGATGGATATAAAGAAACTATAAAAGGAGATATTGAATTCAAAAATATATCCTTTGGTTATGGATCATCATCTTTGATATTAAAAAATATAAATTTCAAAGTTTCACCAGGTGAAACAATTGCTTTAGTTGGTATAACAGGATCAGGTAAATCAACAATCACTAAATTACTCTCTCGTCTTTATGATCCAATCGATGGAAAAATTAGTATTGATGGCATAGATCTCAAAAATTGGTCAATTGAAGCTCTAAGATCTCAAATGGCAATTGTAGAACAAGATATATTTTTATTTTCTAAAACCATTAAAGAAAATATTTTATTAGGTAACCCCGATGCCACAATTTCTGATATTGAAAACGCAGCAAAATTAGCCAATGCACATGATTTTATTATGAATACTACAGATGGTTATGACTCAAAAATAGGTGAGCGAGGAACAAAATTATCTGGGGGTCAAAAACAACGAATTGCTATTGCTCGAGCTATGATAAAAAAACCTAAAATACTAATTTTAGATGATGCTTCATCTGCGATAGATAGTAAAACTGAGGATGAAATTAACAAAGCTATTAAAGATGTATTAAAACATCAGGTCAGTTTTCTTATAACTCATAGAATTGCTCAAATAAGGCATGCAGATAAAATAATTTTACTTGATGATGGTGAGATATTAGATATTGGCGATCATAATTATTTAATAAAAAATTCTACTCGTTATCGAGAAATATTTAGTGCATATGATGGTTTCGACTCACTTAACATAAAGGAGGTTGCTTGAATGGGGTTTGTAATGGCTGGATTAGGTCAATCTGATTATGACCGACAATATTCTGATATCACCTTATTGAGAAGAATATTTAGATATTTCACTCCGTATAAACTATCCATTTTAATTATAGGTTCTGCAATAGGTCTCTCATCCATCGCTGGAGCTTTAGTACCTTTGTTCATTTCAAATACTTTAGATACTCTAAATAATGGTATTAATTTTTCCACTATAAATCTCCTTTTATTAATAATTTTAGTTTTTACAATTTTGAATTTTACAATGAATGCCATTACTCAAATCCTGACTGCTAGGACCGTTCAAAACGCAGTTGTTGATTTAAGAAATACCGCATTTAATTCACTTTTAGATAGAGACATGTCTTTTTTTGATAAAGAACCTACTGGTAGATTAGCTTCACGTGTTGTAAATGATACAAATTCATTTGGTCAAGTCATATCATTAACTGTCAACTTATTAGGTCAAATAATATTAGTATTTTTTGTAGTTTCAATATTAATTGATATCTCTGTAAAATTAACTATTGTTTTATTGATTTTTGCTCCTACTGTCATATTAGTCGCATTGGCCTTTAGAAAAATCGCAAGAAATGTTTCATTAGGTTCACAACGAATTTTAGCAAAAGTAAATGCCTTAATTCAAGAGACCACATCAGGGATTTATATTGCTAAAAGTTTTAGAGCTGAAGAGGTACTTTATGATGAATTTGATAAATTAAATTTGAAAAGCTATGATATCAATATTAAAAGAGGATTGGTCTTCAATTCTATATTTCCCATACTATCTATGTTGACAGGACTTGGGACTGCAATGATTGTATATTATGGAGGTCTCTCTATTCTAGATAGTAATAATTTTCTTTCAAATATCATTTCAAGGTTTCCGGGTCAAGAATTAACAATCGGTCAATGGTTTTTATTTTTACAAGGATTGAACTTATTTTTCTTTCCATTAATATCCATTGCTTCATTTTGGGCACAATTTCAACAAGGTTTAGCTGCATCAGAAAGAGTATTCTCTCTCATTGATGCAGAAAATGAAGTAATTCAATATGATGATAAAATTTTAGAAAAACCCAAGGGAATGATAAATTTTGAAAATGTTACTTTTGGTTACGAAAAAGAAAATTTAGTATTAGAAAATTTTAACTTAAAAATAAATAGTGGTGAAAAAATAGCAATCGTGGGACATACTGGTGCTGGGAAGTCTACAATAGCAAATTTAATTCAAAGATATTATGAATTTCAAGATGGTAAAATTTCAATAGATAATCAAAATATTCGCTCATTGGATCTAATAAATTATCGAAAACAATTATCCATAATTTCCCAAGATGTATTTTTGTGGAATGCTACAATTCGAGAAAATCTTCTTTATGGAATTCCTAAAACTGATAATATTGAAGATAAATTAAATCTTGTACTAAAAGATGTTCAAGCTTTAAGCTGGATTGAACAATTACCAAACGGATTGGATACCCGAGTGGGCGAAAGAGGTCAATCATTAAGTATGGGACAACGTCAATTGATCGCCTTTGCAAGAATACTTTTGCGAGATCCTGCAATTCTAATTATGGATGAAGCCACAGCATCATTAGATCCATTTAGTGACTTATTAGTTCAAAAAGCAACAAACAAAATTCTTGAGGGAAGAACTTCCATAGTAATTGCCCATCGATTGTCTACAATTAAAAATGCTGACCGTATTATTGTTCTTTCGGATGGCAAAATACTGGAAGAAGGTACACATGAAGATCTATTAACTAAAAAAGGTCATTATGCAGATTTATATGATACCTATTATCGACATCAATCTTTAGAATATATCGAAAATTTTGCATAAAATAAAAAAATATAACTCATATAAATAATATTAAATAAATTACATTCTATATTCTTATTATGGTAAAAACACCTCCTTCAGATATTTTCACATCATCATCATTTTCAAGATTTTCAGATGGTGATCCTGCTGACATAGTTTATTTTGCAAATCATTCAATGTATTTCGATGAAGCCTTTATTTTGATGTCACAACAACAAAATTACTCATGGAAAGATAGGAAAGAAATTTACCTAATACCAATTGTTGAGCAAAATACTAATTTTAAATATCCATTAGCTGTTAATCAGAAATTCATAATTTCAACCGCTATCACTCATATAGGATCTCGTTCATTTAGATCTAACCATGCTATTTATACTGATATTGATGGTAATTATAAATTAATATCATACGGCTATTTAAACCGAGTCTCTGTAGATGCTAAATCATTTAAACCAATAGAGGTCCCTGCAGAATTAAAATTAATATTACAAAACTATCATATTACATCTGAAAAATGGGATAATTTTATATCTCAATTTCTATGAATAAAATTTTAATCAAAATTATCAAAAATATTCATAATTTCAATAAGGTTATATTTTTCTTTCACTTATAGTAGTTATGTCAAATGAAATGATTAATTTTTTATCAACATTAATATCTTATCCTTCAATAAGTTCGAACCCAAATAATTCACAAGATAGTAAAAATTTGGCTAATTTTATTATCGACTCTTACACTAATTTAGGATTTAAGATGGAACTAATTGATAATCTAATTGAGGGAAAAAATCCTCTGATATTTGGTAAATTTGGGGATGACCCTAATAAAAAAACCATAATGTTTTACTCTCATTATGATGTCCAACCAGCATCAATACAAGACGGATGGGATACTGAACCATTTGATCTTATAGAAAAATCAGATGGTTATGTTTATGCTCGTGGTGCCTCTGATGATAAAGGTCCTATCACAGCTACTTATTTTGCTATGAAGGAGTTACTTGAAACAACCAGTGACATACCCGTAAATATCGCAATATTATATGAAGGAGAGGAAGAAAGTTCATCACATGGTTTTGAACAAACAGTATACAAAAATAAATCATTTTTTTCTGATATTGATGGTATTCTTATATTGGATACATCATGGTTCACAGATCATCGACCATCATTAGATTACGGTCTCAGAGGATTAACCTATATGGCGATAAACGTATCTGGACCAAATAAAGATCAACATAGTGGATTAGTTGGAGGAACTATCAGAGAACCCATGTCAGATTTAATTTCCATCCTATCAAAACTAATAGACTCAGATGGTAATGTCCAGGTTGATGGTTTCTATGATGATGTATTACCACTAAGTGATGCCGAAAATGAGCTTTATGATAAAATTGATTTTAATATTAATGATTATGTCAGTTATTTAGGTCGTAATTCTTTATTCCAACAAAATTCAAAAACTACATTAATGAATATGTGGCGCAATCCCTCTCTAAGTATTCATGGAATTCAAGGTGCATTTAGCGGTTCAGGATCAAAAACAGTAGTTCCTGCATCAGTGACCGGTAAAGTGTCTATGAGATTAGTTCCAAATCAAGATCCAAAAACTATCTCTGAAATATTTATTGCATATGTAAATAAAATCGTAGAAAATATGAATACTCCAAATTCAATATCAGTAGAGCCAATTGGATTAGGTGAATGGTGGTATGGAGATGTTAATAATTTTCTATTTGAATCTGCAAAATCTGCAATTGAAAATTATTGGGGAAAAGAGCCTAATTATGTGAGGTCAGGTGGATCAATTCCAATTATTCCTTTTATGGAGAAAACATTTAATGCGCCTGCAATAGGACTTCCAGTAGGTCAAAGCTCCGATGGCGCACATAGTCAAAATGAACGATTAAGAATAGAAAACTTAGTTGGAGCAAAACATGTTATAATCAATTTGTTGAATAAAATTTCAAACTTAAATTAATTCTCAAAAGATATCAATAAATAATTTAGTATATAAATTAATATGTAAAATGGCATTTAATTCAGTGGAACACATCAGATTACAGTTATTAAAAATACTCAGTAATTGGCCAAAAACC
>PBWW01000011.1 GCA_002728275.1 Candidatus Heimdallarchaeota archaeon | reverse complement strand
TAGATATGGACTTTGGCACCCAGCTTCACAAGCAGCAGATATGTTTAATGTATTAGCAACTATAGTTGTTTTTGGTGTGGTAATTTATTTTGAAAGTATGAAAGTAGAAATACCAGTACAGCATAGTGAACATCGTATTCCCGCTAGATATCCAATCAAATTATTATATGTTAGCAATATTCCCGTTATTTTAGTATCTGCACTATTTGCTAACATATTTTTAGTTTCAAGATTACTAAATCAAAGATATGGAGGCGAAGATAGTGCCATGGGTAGATTTGCCGCATTTTTAGGTGTTTGGGAAGATGATCAAGCCTCTGGCCAACCAATTCCTATTGGTGGTCTAGCAGCATATACTACCGCTCCCAGAGGAGTTTTGCAAGTAGCAGATGATCCATTTAGAGCTTTCATGTACATGATTATCATGACAATAATGAGTGCAGCCTTCGCAATGGTGTGGGTTGAAACAGCTGGAATGAGCGCAAGAGATGTATCGAGGCAACTATTAGGTGCAGGTATGCAAATACCAGGTTTCAGACGACATCCAAAAATCGTAGAACGATATTTAAATAATTATATTCCATATGCTGCATTTATTGGTGGTGTTTTCATAGGTTTATTAGCTTCTTTAGCAGATTTTGCAGGAGCTATTGGTTCAGGTGTGGGGATTCTCCTTACTACCGGTATTATAAGACAATATTATGAAATTTTAGCAAAAGAACGATTAGCAGATATTAACCCTGCATTAGCTGGTTTACTAGGTATATCATAATAAAAGAACTTTCAGATTTCTAATTTCCATTCTCATCATTTATTATGTGATTTATCAACTGAATAATATCCAGAATGTTTCGTACACCAGATATTCCATTAACACCTCGTAAGGAATTTAATAAAGATGAATATGAAGAAGAATTAATTTGGCTAAAACGAAAAAATGATGGCATTATAAAATCGTCAATTACTTCGGGAGGTTGGTTTTTAGCTCTTACAACATCTCTTTTACTATCATTTGTTTTTGGTGGCATAATTGGTTCAATGATTGCTTACTTCNCAAGAAATTTTATCAGTCTTATAATCCCTCCAATTATTGTTTTATTTATTTCAATATACTTTCTAAAAGGAAATTTTTCCATAATTGATATCGACTCTGAAAGAAAACTATTACTTTACGAAGGAAACATAATGTTAGGTGGTGAGTTTAGATCTACTCGATATCGTGGACCAATTGATGTCATTGAAAAAACANATGTTGTAAAAATAAAACGTTTAAAAATTTTAAAAAGTCAACCATATATTCGTTTTCTAACATCATCCGGTTACTTACGCGTGAATTTCAATATNAACAAAGAATATGATTTCTTAAAAGAATTAGAAAAATTAGAACTAATTGATATCAAACAAATTCAAAAATCATTAAAAAACAAGCCAATTAAGTCTAAAAATAACTTCTTGATCTACTATGAGCAATCTTTTGACCGTAGTGACTTCAAGAAAAAAATGAGACAAAAAATACAAGAGAAAAAACTATCAGAATCCAATTTTCAAAAATCAAAATATGATCGATTAGTGTCATCAAGTAAAAAATTTGTGAATAAAGAGAATCACACAAAAGAAAAATCATCATAATTATATTCCATTACGCATCCATTCATAAATATCAAAATCNATAAAATATAATGGACGATGAATATTTTGAAAAAGATAATTCTCAATCTGATCAAAATGTTATTCGNTTCTCACGTATCAATTTATTTTTTTTAATGTTAGGTTTTCTTCCAATAATTTTGCTTCTTTCAAATAATCTTTTACCTACCTTATTCATATTATTGATATCATATGCTATAGGATCAACAATATATAATTATTTTAATTTTAACTCTCTTAACGACTTATTCCTAAGAAAAAGAAATCCTAACAATGATTATTACTCACAAGATTTAATTTGTCATACATGTGGCTCAAAAAATAAAATTTCAGGTAAATATTGTGAACATTGTGGTAGTTCTATTATATCAAATCCTGCAAATTCATATGAGATGTTTAGATAAAACATATTCAATCAAATAAAACTTCTGATTTTTTTGGCATTAATGTTTTAGGTATAACTCCATTTGATAATTCTTCCCTAATATCATCTTGTTCTTTTTGATCTCCATGTATCATGTAAATTTGTTTNGCATTGATTNTCTTTGCTAAATTTTTTATTCCTTGNACAGACGTATGTCCAGAATAATGAAATCTCTTTATTTTAGCATTTATTGAAACCATTTCTTCTCTATTCCAGTCTATCGATAATGGTATCGATTTTGCTCCATTAAGTAAATCTCTTCCTCTTGTACCCTCTGCCTGATATCCAACAACCGTAATTAAATTTTTATTACTTTTCGCTGCATACCTTAGATGGGTGTGTAATGGAGATGGTTCCATCATACCAGAAGTAGTCAATATAATCACAGGATCTTTTGATTTACCCAGATACTTCCTAAAATCATGAGTATTTTCGAAATTATCTTTTGAAATTTCAATTACATTTTCATATCTAAATGGAGAATAAATCCCTTCATTTTTCATTCTTGTAATCAATGAGTTAGAAACCCATTTTTCACTTAAGTATTTCTCAGTGATTTGATTCATTATTTTTATCATTCCATCCACATAAATTGGATAATCACGTATATGNTCTGTAAGTACTGTCAATAATTCTTGAGATCTCCCAAGTGCAAAACAAGGTATAATCACTTTATTNCCTAAATCNAAAGTTCTCCTGACATCAGCAATAAATTCTGAATTTATAGTTTCTCTTTCAATTACTTCCCTACAACCATTTGTTGACTCTGTTATTAATACATCTATTTCACCTTCTGGAATTTCAAAACCATCAAATAGAGGTGTNATTTTATCATTGATATCTCCAGTAAACAGAATTTTATAACCATCCCAATCAATTAAAATCATGCCCGAGCCAAGAATATGCCCTGCATTAATATATTTTATTGANANNCCCTCTGTGATTTCTATTTCCTNATGATAGTCAACAGTAACTGTATTAGANATCGCTCTATGCATGCCNGAAGTACTCCAATGTCTNTTNCCTTCTATTTTCAAATGATCAAGCCATAATACNTGAACTATCTCNAATGTAGGTCTCGTCATATANAATTTTCCAAAATAACCATTTTCCCATANTGCGGGTAAATATCCNGAATGATCNACATGNGCATGACTCAACAATACTGCATCCAACTCATGAAATCTTTCTTTAATTCCATCTGGTGCCAATGTAGGNTCATCACCTGGCATTATTTTNAATCCACATTCAATTAAGACTCTTCTTTTATCATCNTCAATTACAAACGCNGATCTTCCTACTTCTGCAGANGCACCATATCCGGTCAATTTTATTTGACCATTTTTTAATTTTCTTTCATTAATTTTCATATTAATTCACTTTGTTATTAAATCATCATATTTACCGACTTCACCTTCTAATGTTAATTAAACGAAGTTCACCTATTTTAATAGGCTTGGGGTAAATACTCCTTAAGTTCGAAATATTGATCTAATATAAAAAGTGAAACAAATATACAAATTTTAGGTCAAAATGTAATAATAAATCTCATCTTTATCACATATCCTTATTTATTTTTACAAAGATAAAATCATATGAAGGATGAGAATTCAAATCCAAAAAATCAAGCCTTTGAAGAATTCTCTAACCAATTAGGAAATTATACAAAAGTAGATGAAATAGAAAAAAAAAGGATATTAAAACATGGTATCTCGAATATCGAAAAAAATTTTCAATCTCAAATAAATTCCTCTAAAATTATTAATTCATATTTATCAAATCTTAAATCTCAAATCAATCTTTCTTCAATCTCAAATTCATCAAAAAAAATACGTTCTCCTTTTATCTTTAGAAGAAAATATATTCAAAATTTAGCCAATGAAATTTTCCTAATCTCTCATGATTTAATTAAAGAAAATGGAAGTATTCTTTCTTTATGTACTATTAAAACATACTTTAAAGCAAATCGAACAAATTGGAAAATTAGAGATAAAGATATTCCAGAAGCTATTGATTGGTTGAATAAAAAGAAATTAATCCCATCTATTCTCAATAAAAATGAAAACAATAGTTTGATAGTATTCACGCCAATTGAATTAAATTCTGACTCTAATATACTTCTTTCAATTATAGATAAAAATCAATATGAATTTACAGAATTACTTAATCTTCTTAATTGGAATGAGAAAAGACTACATTCATGCATATCATTTTTACAAAACAATGGTATTGCAGTCATTGATAATACAATAATCTATTTTCCTGGAATATAAAACGAGTCATCCAATAAAATCACATATTCTCTCTATTTTCAATTTCAATTATCAAGCGACAAGAATTACATAAATCATTATTCGTCGGTTCACCACATTTTTTACAATCAAAAATTTCTTTATTTCCATCATGTTTCAAATTATTTGAAACTAACCCTCCTAAATCATGAAGACTATCTGCAGAGTTAATTATCGAAAATATCACCCCCGGATCATCAACAGACAAATTTGTTAAGATATTTCTAATTTTTCCTCTATATGCCTCAACAGCATGTGGGCAACTCATTTCTTGATATGGTATTTGATTTAAATTTGCATATACCACAATTTCTTGTTCTGTTGTTCTTCTAAATGGTTTTACTCTATTTACAAAAGCCTTATTCTTAAATTTTGGAATTGGATTACTATGAAGTGTTTTTAATAAATCACCTCTCATCACATTCATCAATAATGTTTGAGCCTCATCATCCGCATTATGACCCGTAATTAATTTAGTGGCTCCAACTTTTCTAGCTGCTTCATTAAGTAATTTTCTTCTAAACGGCCCACAATAGGAACATGGTGATAATCTATTTTCTCCTAATATCATCAATGCTTCATCTAAATCATATCCAAAAAACTCTTTATATGAAAAAATATGATGGTCAACATTTGCCCTTTCAGCCGCTAATTTTGCAAAATGAAGTCCATTTTCTCTATAATTCTCAATCCCCTCGTCAATTGATATTGCAATTAATTTAGTAGAATGATTTTTTTGTAATTTCGCCATTACATCTAATAAAACCACACTATCTTTTCCTCCAGACAATCCAATAGCTATTATATCATCCCTTTTCAACATTTGATATTTATTAATAGTCTTTTGAACCTTCTTTAGAAAACTCTTGTTAAAATGCATTATACAAACTAATGTATTATCCCAAGGCCTTCTCCATGCTGCAGGATGTTCACACATATCACATGAAGGAATATCCATTATCCTTCTATCAAATTGTTCTCATATAAATTATTCTCAACTAAACCATCTTATTAATTTTCAATACTTATCGTGAAAATATATTTCGGAACATTTTTTGCATAATGATTCACATATTTCACAAAATATTGTAAATTTTTCTCTCTTTCTACTATAGTAAGGGATCCATAACTCGATGGAATTTCATAAAATTCTCCATCACCATTTGTATATATCAAATATCCTCCATTTTCATCATCCCATACAGGAGTTAGGTCGATAATTAATTCAATACCTTTTTTATTATTATCTCCATCACTCAAAATTTTGTAATCACCGATTTTATATCTATGTAATTCATAATGTATCGAATATTTTTCTAATTTAATTTCACATATTTCTTCTATTAATTTTAAAAAATCACCATTCTCTAGTATCCTGTTCCCTAATTTTTCAAATGATGCTTTATATCTTCTATGAGTCATCAATGAATGATCCTTTTCAAATAATTCATTATCTACTTCATCAATTATTCTATTCAAAAATTTATCCTCAAAAAAACCATATAGAGAAATTGATTTCATAAACTTATTATTATCATACTGCTGTTTAATTTGCTTTATTGCTTTTTCTTCTAAATAATTTTTTTCAATCATATAATTCCCCTCATTCATAAAACCAACCGGAAATCGAAACTCGTAATTTATCTTCTGAAATTATTTCACCAACTTCATGAAATGATTTTTCTGTTACCTCAAATAAAGTAAGCTGATTTTTGTTTGGAAAAATTTTCTTTATTATATTTACAGGNGAATTTGTATCATCATCCGCATCATACAAATATANTTGTCCTCCATCCTTNTCATCCAAACTTGTNAGATATAGCATAAAAGCAATTTTNCGTCCATCTAATTCATCNTCATGNCATAATAAATAATCTGTATCAGAATAAATACTACTCATACAATCAACATTTTTTGATAATTTTAAATCCGTAATATATTCTATATATCCTAAAAATTCTTCTGATTTCAAAAATATCTTAAATTCTTTCAATAAATCATACTCCAAATATTCAAAATCTTGTGATTGTGCGAATTGAAATAAATCTGAAATTTTATACTCAAAATCAATTTCCATAACTTCTTCAATTAGTTTTTCTAACATATCATTTTTTAAAAAATCTCTTAAATTTAAATTTTTAAAAGGAATACTTNCATCATAATNCTTTTTGTATTTCTCGATAATTTCTACATTCAAATATTTCTCTTGAACCCATTTTATAAATTTATCAGAAGAAATTATATTTTCTAAATCCATCTTGTAATTAATCAACTAAAAACAAAAGAATATTTAATTATTAACATAGCATTCTACTCTCCAGGATCTAAAATATTTATAATTCATATGTATTAGAAATTTTATGCATAAAGAAATTCGCTATTTTATCTACCAACATTTTATGGAATATAGTAATGCACCTCACTACGAGCAAATTGCAATAAAATTTAATTTGTCCTTAGATCAAGTCTTCGAACATTTAAATAATTTAATGGAAGATCATTTAATAGTATTACAACCACATACCAAAAGAATCCTTTTNGCTAATCCATTTTCAAATATTCCTACAAATTTTATTGTAACAGATCTATCAACAGGAAAAAAATATTATGCAAATTGTGGTTGGGACTCAGTAGCAACTCATTTTATGATAAAACATCCAATTAGGATACAGACCCATTGTCAAGAAACTTTAGANAAAATTGAACTTGAATTAGANAATTTTAAAATCACAAAAAGTACTCACCANGANGCAATCGTATATATTACAAAACCNGCTAAACTATGGTGGGAGAATATAATTGATACTTGTTCAAATCATATGTATTANTTTAGNTCAATTCAAGCCGCTAATAAATTTGCGAAAAAAAATAATTATTCNGGNCATGCTCTAACCAATGAACAACTATACGGNTTATGTGAGTTTCTTTATGATGATAAAATGGAATTAGAATATGTTAGGCCAACAAAAGAAGAAACAATNTCAAAATTTCAGGAATTAGATTTAACCTCTAAGTTTTGGGAACTATAATNACTCAATTCNCTTATTTCTTTATTTCATATCTTAAAATCGCAATTATTCCTCCAAAACCCTCCAAAATATTAGTTCGCTCTTCGTCATATTGAGAGCTCATCAAAACACTATTTCCTCCCATTTTTTCAACAATACTCATTATTCTCTCAATTTTTCCTCTATGTTCTGGTAATTTATGTAGTTCTTTGTCTAACACCAATAAATACTTCACTGAACCCATATTCGCCAATTCTTCTAAGTCAGATCCATATGCAATATTATCCTTATTTCTTCCTAATCTTTCCATAAACATACTCATCAATTCAGATTGCTTTTTAGCAGATATTCCAACTTTAAAATTCTCTGGNACTTTGTTTAATAATACTTCTTTNACACCTTTCATACCTGTATTTAAAGTATCAACAATTTTTAGATTTNTTATAAACTCNTTATAATTTTCCTTCAAAAACTCACCGAAATTTTCTTTAATAAATCCTGGCCCTCCAATTATCCAATATTTAGCTAAATTATCTTGTTTNAGATCTCNCATAAATCCTGCCACTTCATTAAAATATTTTTTTGTTTCATTATGATTTCCCTCTGGATCACTCCCTTTTCTAGTAATTGATGGTTTTAATTCCAGTAATTTCTTTGTCGCATGTTCTCCAACTTGAACCGCAAGCATCTCTTCATCATCGATAATTATAATAATTAATCCATTCGCATTTGTAAAATTTGAATTTTTTAATCTTTTTAATTCAGATAAATTCCACCCATTTGGTTTTATTATTTTAACTTCTTTTAATAATTCTAAATTTATAGAATGATGACTTCCCAATGAAACTGTTTCATCAGANGCCTCTAATATAATACCTCTCACTCTTATTATTTCTCCAAAGCCATGGAATTGTGTATCAATGACCTTTANTTTGACCCATAGATTTATTCTGTCTCCAGTTTCCTTGATTTTTCTAGAAGTTTTTGCTTCTATGATATTATTAATGAAAATGGTATTATATATTAAATAAAGATCATCAGAGTTTTCTGGTAATATAGAAAGTGAATTTTCATCTTTACTCTCTTTTAAGATCTTCATAATATACTAACTCAATTTTTGAATATATTCTTTTCCATATCTAATTCTCTCATTGATCGGGGGATGACTATACATCATCATAATTTTAAGTTTAGATGGATTAGGGTAACTTAAATTTTCCTTAGCCAACCTTGCAAATGCAGACTCAAAAATCTCTATATTTCTTATCTTGTTAATAGAAACTAAATCTGCGGCTTTCTCTCTTCTTCTACTATGCCATAAACTTAACTTTCCTAAAATTTCTAAAACTAAGGATAATGAAAACAACAAATATACATATGTCGCAGGATCGTCCTTTCCATAATAATCAAACCATTCAATGAAATAATCAAACCCTAAATCAACAAAATAAAATCCCAAAAATGCAATTAAACCATTAAATAATATNGATCTATAAACATCTTTATTCTTTTGATGGGCAATTTCATGAGCCATCACAATTTCAATTTCGTCTTCCCTAAATTTTTGTAATAACGTGTCTCCCAACATTATTCTTAATGTTTTACCAAAACCTGTNACAGCCGCATTCACTTTGGTAGTTTGTTGAGACATATTCCATTTATAAATTTCCTCAAAATTCAAATTCATCTCCTTTGCTAAATTTGTAACTTTATTTCTCACACTTCCTTCCTCTAGTGGCTCAATTTTAGTAAAAACAGAAATTAAATAAGGAGATAGGGTTGATAATACCGTAGAAAAAATGAAATATCCTATTACTGCGTAAATCCACCAAATATTAGGTGCCTCACTTAAACCAATATATAAAAATTCAATTATAATTAAGGCTATTACTAANCCTATTCCAATTTCTTTTAATTTATCAACAATCCAACTCTTATTATTTCTCGTAGAAAATCCAAATCTTCTTTCTATTTTCTCACCATATATCTCCAAAGGAAGCTCATAAAACAGAAAAGTCATGACACTTATTATGATATAAATATAAAATACATTTAAAATCGAGTAATCGATNCCAAAAGGAGAATTATCCCTCAACAAATTAGGAACTNTCAACAATATCAGACCAAAAAGAAATATCAAATTGATCATTTTTTCCATGACTATTATTTTTAATTGCGTATTNTGATATATCTCTGCATCTTCTCTTTGATCTTCAACAACATCCTCATAGGTAAGATAATCNAGATCTACTGCCATAAACAATTTTGATCTTTATTCATATAATAATAGATACATTCAATCAATCTTTTTTTTATCATATTTATTTTCATCAAGAATTTTCATCCACATCATCAAGTAACAAATATATATTCTCAATATATTTCTCATTATCTCCCTGTCTATCAGTTATCATTGCTAACACATTAATTGTTTTAATGTTTAAAATAATAGAAAATCGGTCAACTAATTTTTCCATAAAAATATTTCTTAATATTTTATCATCAATATTTTCTAATTTCTGTAACTTATTTCCCTCTACCAAAATGTCGCTTATGACTTCCTCTCCCAATTTTTTTCTAAAAAGCGTAATTACTGATGAGGCAAACATTGTAAATATTATTTCTCCATTAATCATCTCATCTTCTAAATTGGTAACTAAACGGTCATATTTTTCTTTAAAATTGATCATTATCTCTATAAATGATATATTAAATAATAAACTGTATTTAATTATAGTTTCAGAGTACCTCCCAATAAGCCATTCCGAACTAGCATCTATCAATTTTAATAAAGTATCATTAATTATTAAATCCGCATTTTTTATTCTAATCTTATTTGTTCCTATTCTATCAACTATGTAATCCTCACCAATGTAAAATTGCTGCTCTAAAACCCCCTCTAATATTCTATACAATTTTCTTTTATCAAGNTGATTTTCCTTCAAATCCGTTTTTTTATCCGCTATAAATAATATATACCCTTCAATGCTAATTTTGTTATCATATGCTAAAATATCGATATTATTCTTTAATTTATCAAGGAGTTCCATATCTAATTGCAATACATCTAATAATTTGTCATCTACTTTTCCAATTTTTTCTCTATCAACATTCATTTCGATCTAAATGGTTTATATATATACACTGTCTTTGATATCTATGTTATCTCTCGTAAAATATTTCTCTCCAATTTTGTCTTCTAAATAAGCTACAAATAAATCATATTCTTCAAATTTTCTAAAAAGAAAGTAAATCTGTTCATTAACTGACAATAATTGTATTTCTTTATGATCTCGATAAGTTACAACACCTTGAATATCATCAAACGAAATATGAAAATTCTTNTCATGTTTTTCTACCGCACTTTCTNTTTNCTTTCTNCCTCTAAATATCCTCTTAAAATAATCNACAATATGGTGATATCCGGGTATTCTAAAGTCATTATTTCTCCACATATAATATCCTTGTATGCCACCTTCACCAATTATTATATCATAAAAATGAGCAGCCATCATAAACGAGTTTCTTTCAATTCTAACATTTACAAAGGCTAAATCAGTATTTTCTTTTACGCTCATAATTTTACAACTCTTTTATAATTTTATCAATTATAATATTAATATATTTAAACNTCATAATAGCTGAACTCATAGTATCACTCAATATCTATCTTAATTAAAAAAAATTCTAAATTTCATCTATTCAATGGTATAAGTAAAATTATTTTATTAATATTAAATTTGATACAATTATTTGTGCAGAGTGAAAAAANACTAATCACAAATTCAAATAAAATTACAAAAGATCAAATCAAATCAATAATTAAAAATCAAAATAATTATTTTTCATCTGGAAATACCAAGACATANGAATTCAGAATTTCACAACTCAAAATTATCAAAGAAATGTTAATNNATAATCAAGATGAAATCATAAAAATGATCCAGTTAGATCTTAAAAGACCTACTTTTGAAATTTATACTGCCGATTATATGGTCCTCATAAAAGAAATTAACTATATTATAAAAAATTTAAAAAAATGGATGAAAAATAAAAAAATAAAGAAACCTCTTTTATTTTTCAAATCGACCACATATGTTGAAAGTCTCCCTTATGGAGTTTCTTTACTCGTATCACCATGGAATTATCCTATAAATCTCATAATTAAGCCATTATTATACAATATTGCAGCTGGTAATACTGCCATACTAAAACCATCTGAAATTTCTGTCAACTCATCAAAGCTTATGGCAGATATGATTTCAAAATATTTTGATCCAAAATATATTGCTGTAATTTTAGGTGGACCCGACATAGCTCAAGAACTATTAAAAAATAAATTTGATTTTATTATGTACACAGGTTCGACTAATATCGGAAAGATATATTCAGAAAATGCGGCAAAAAATTTTACTCCTATCATATTAGAAATGGGAGGAAAATCTCCAGCTGTAATAGATAAATCCGCAAAATTAGATAAAATAATAAATCAAATAATTTTGGGTTCCTTTTTTAATTGTGCACAAACTTGCATAGCCATAGATTATATTCTCATAAATAAAGATATTAAANCAATTTTCATATCTAAACTCATAGCNAAATTAGAAATTGCATATTCTAAAAATCCTCAAACATCCAAAGATTATGGTNGTATCATTAATTTACATCATTACAACAGAATAAAAAATCTATATGATGAAGTTAGTGCAAACAAAATACATGGAGGAACTTTCGATCAAGACGACCTCTATATTAGTCCCACGATCATTGATGAACCTGATTTGAGCTCACAAATTATGAAGGAGGAAATTTTTGGCCCTTTATTGCCAATTCTCAGTTTTTCTGATGACAAAGAAATATATGATATTATTAATAATAATCCAGATCCCTTAGCACTTTACATATTTTCAGAGGATAAAAAATTTATAAATTCATTAAAAGAAAATATTCAATGTGGTGATATAAATATTAATGATGTATTACAGCATGTTGCAATTCCAGGTATGAAATTTGGAGGCGTAAAATCATCTGGTCTTGGTGGATATGGTGGTCAATTTGGCTTTGATCAATTTTCTCATAAAAGATCTGTTTTTCATAGATCTACATTATTTATTAACAATCTCGCTCAACCTCCATATACTACCATAAAAGAGCGTTTACTCAAATTATTTTATCGNTGATCAAATNGGAATTCGNTNATTNTCAATTNAAAAAAACATAAGTGGAACCAAGNTATCAATTCACTATACTCTTTTGATTTATCTTTTTATATTTAAACCAACNTGAGCATATTGTTAACTCATCGTTAACCCAAATCACATAATTTAAATACCATATCAGAGTTACAATTAANATGAAAGTTGCATACATACTTAATTCCCCTAATGCGGGATGGTATAAAATTGGACAAATGGTTCTACCTCAGCTTGAGGAGAACAGACATGGTGTTGAAGTTGTTGGTATTTTTGCATTTGATGAAAATTCTTACATGCTTAGAAAAGGTGATCCTATTGGAGAACGATTAGCAAAGGTTGCAAAGGAAAAGGGGATTTTACTCATGATTTGNGATCAATGTGCTTCACATAGATCAATGGCAGAAGTTGATGGTGATGGTTTTAAGCCAGTTAATACCGTAGACGGTGTTAAAGTCGGTTGTTTCCCTGATCTGTATTCNGCACTTTCTGGAAATATGCCAGATCAAGTCATTTCACTCTAATTTTCATCTTCTTTATTTANTAATTTAGCCTTNACCATTTTCATTCTNGTNAATGACTCTCTTTCATCTTCNTCNAAGGCNTGATCAATTTTTATAATNGTATTTTCAAATCTAGGAATTACTATTTGTTCTAATGCATTTACTCTTCTATTAACACTAGCTATTTCATATGCCAATTTTTGAAGGGCAGCTATTTTTTCTGCAACATTAATTGCACTATTTAGATACTCTCTAAATGCTACAATAGTATCATCCAACGCAATTGAAGTATTTTCAGCAGCATAGAATGGTTTTTTGACACTTGATTGCTCTAAGTCCAACTTGGGTACTCTTACACCCATTATATTATTTGTAGATGTTTTCAACTTCAATGTTTCCGGTGCAGACCATCCTAATTCTTTAAGATATCCAGATCCTGTTTTTAATGATGCAACTTCTAACTGCTTATGTGCTTTATTTAATAATTCATCTGCAGATGACCTAGCTCCTTTNATTTGGTCCACTAAATTATATAACTCTATGATTAATGCATCTCTTTTTTCTTTTAATAAATTATAACCATTCTCTGCTAATTTTTTTCTATTCCTCAAATCAAGTAAATTCATTCTTGTTGGGGCAACAGTTAATGTTTCTTTAGAACTCATCTATTAATCTNATAATATCTATTAAAAAATTAATAAAAAGTATATTGATACTCGTAGNCCNACATCACAAATTATTTTTAGTAAATAGATGAAATTCACTTCTAATATTAATAATAATAAAATCTTCATTCTATCATTAAGTATTAAAGGAATAATAATTGATTAAAATTATAAATAACAATTGTTTATAAAATGGAGGAATAAATATGGCATCCAATGAAGTAGAACTTACAGAATTGATATCAGATTGGTTTGATAGACGTGTAAGACAAGCAAGAGATCATTTTGAAGAATACGATCTCGATAAAGCTACTATCGTACATAGAATATCATTAATCTTGACACTAATTATTGCTATCATTGTAAGAACTTATCCTATATTGTTAGGATGGGATCCAACAATCAAAGCTTTTGATCCATGGATGCAATTAAGAGCTGCNGAATACATATTAGCCAATGGTTTCTTNGATTTCTTGACATGGTATGATACATTTAGTTGGTATCCATACGGAAGTTTGAGAGGTGCTTCATTATATTTTGGAGTACCATTAGCAATAGTATTGGTTTATAATGTATTAACCTTCTTAGGTTTTAATATTTCAATCCAATTAGCAGCTACATTAGTTCCTGTCATATTTGGTACCATTACAATTATTGCATCTTATCTACTAGCAAAAGAGCTCATATCAAAAAGAGCTGCATTATTTACAGCAATGATTATGGCAGTTACTCCATCATTCTTATCAAGATCAATATTAGGTTTCGTTGATAATGAATCTATTGGAGTCTTATTTACTGTTTTAGCATTTTATTTCTTCTCTAGAGCTTTTCTAAGAGACTCAAATAGATCGGCAGTAATCGCTGGTTTATTCATGTTTGCCTTAGGTTCCTCATGGGGAGCTTTTAGATTTGCATTTGACTTGCTACCTTTAATAGCTCTTGTAATGGTCATAACTGGTAAAATGACTCATCGTTTCATGCGAGCTTATATCACAACTGTTTCAATTAGTACAATTTTGATAATGATGGTTCCAAGAACTGGTGGGCAATTTATAACAGATTTAGAAGGACTTGCTCCAATAGGTATGGTTGCATTTTTAGTATTATTCAGCTTACTTCAAGATTTATCAAAAAACCTATCGCCNGAAGCCTTTAGAAATGTGATNGTATTAGGTTTTGCCTCATTAACCATTATTTTAGGAGGTATTTTTACAATACTCGTTGNAACAGGTTTAATTGACAATATTGGTAGTAAATTTATTTCTGTTTTATTTCCAACAGTAAGAAATGATCTTCCCTTAATNGACTCTGTAAGTGAACATTTACCATTAGCATGGGGATCGCTCTATTCTAATTTGTCTACATTAGTCTTNTTTGTACCNATGGGTATATTTTTTGCCATNAAAAATCCAACTGAAAAAAATATTTTCATCTTAGTATTTGGTTTAGTCACCATTTATTTTTCTGGTTCAATGGTTCGTTTAATGTTAATATTAGCACCTGCNGCTGCNATATTAACTGCCTTAGCTATTGACAATCTNCTTCTCCCCTTTGCTTATGCGACACATGGTAGATTAAAACTTACAAAAGTTACTATGTCATTAAAATCAATAGGTGGTCAAAATGCAGTCGGAGCCTACCTTACCGTTTTTGCCTTAATGGCGATAATGTTAAGTGGTGGAATTGTCGCAGCAGGAGAACGATTTTCCACTCCCGAAATCACACCTGGCTCAACACCAGATCAAGCTCTAACAGATTGGTTAGAGGCATTTGATTGGATGCAAAAAAATACTAATTTTAATCAATATTCAGAAAATAATTATCAAGGTTTAGAAAATGGTCAACCACCAGTTATGTTATCATGGTGGGATTATGGATATTATATCACTGCNAACGGTGATACAATCACTTTAGTAGATAATGCAACTTCAAATTCTACACAAATTGGAGTTGTCGGATCAATGTTAATGTACAACGAAAGTATGGCCCTACCTTTAATGTATAAATACAATATCAAACATGTATTAGTCGTTCCTGCTGGTGGTCAACTTGGTTTAGGATCTGATATAGGTAAATCAATTTGGATGATAAGAATCGCAGAACAAAATGCCCCTCAATTTGGTATTACTGAAGATGATTATTTTAATAATAATGCAGGTGGAGGTTATACTGACAAATATTTTGACTCAGTTATGTGGAAATTAATGGCCTATCATGCACCTGATATGGGAGAAGACACAAATGGAGTAGGACGTCCGCCATTTTATTCAGGTCAAGGTGGAGCCCAAGGTGGAATGAATAATTTAGTACCAGATTTCAGATCTGAAGGAGTAGTAAANTCATTAGAATTTTTCACCGAAGTCTTCAGATCCACNGGAGTTATTCCTGCAACACCAGGTCTTTATCCATTCATCAGAATTTTTGAAGTAAACTATCCNTCAGATATNGAACAAAGAGTAAATGATTTNGATGAAATTTTAGCTCAAACTGCATAANTCAATCATTATCATTCAAGAAATAATTATTTAGTCAAATCTAATATTCATCCTGACAGCAAGGATTATTTAATGTTTATTAATTGATGAAAATGTGAAATGTAATTCATGTAGTAATAAAATGGATCATGATATTTTATATAGTTGTAATCAATGTGATAATAGCTTCTGTGAAATACATTTNAACACTCATACTCATCAACCTAATTCAGCCTTTAATATTTCAAACACATCAAAAATTGATTTTAGGTCAGTAGCAAATTCAATTTTTAATAATTACNCNAATAATCCTAATANTACAAAAAACAGAAACAAATATTATGANACCTATCTTCGTCAAAATCCAAAAGTTCTAACTACAGGAAAAGAAACTTTGGATTTATTACTAGGAATTACTTTGATTGCATGGGTATTTGGTTTCCAACCTTTACTATTAGGCACACAAGAATGGCCATACATATTAGTACTGACATTAATTATTTCTCCTGCTTTCATCTTACATGAATTAGCTCATAAATATGCTGCAATAGCATATGGTCGTTATGCAAGGTTTGCATTAGATAAACAAATGGCTCAATTTACTTTTTTGGCAGGCTTAATCGGATTGCCAATTGCAGGACCTGGNGCAACCATGATTTTAGGAAAATCATCTGTCAAGGAAACAGGTATTTTTTCCATCGTAGGTCCATTAACAAACTTTGGATTGAGTTTGCTGTCATTTATACTTCTTATTATATTTCCAAACTCCAACATCATACCGGGCGTTGGNCAATCNTTAAATTGGATTTNTATNCTATCAATATTTATAAANTCAGTATTAGCAATATTCAATTTACTACCTTTTGGTCCTTTAGATGGAAAAAAAGTACTTACTTGGAATAAATTTGTTTGGATTTCTGGTATTTTTATTAATATTCCTTTCTTATTATTTTCTTACACAGTTTTGTTTTAATAGTCNATATTAATAAATAAAGCCCCAGGCGGGACTTGAACCCGCGCGCTCTTGATTTCTAAATATATTCAATTAATTGAAATTATACATACAAGTCAAGCGCTCTGCCTCTGAGCTACTGAGGCTTTATATTAGAGAAAAAGTTTCTCTCTTATATATCAATAGAAAATATTATTATTATTATTATTTGTTCTAGCTCACTCATTTTTTACTTCCAACCATCAAATATCTTATTCTATTTCCAGCTACCAATTCAATAATTTTNACATTTCGATTATTTTCAATCAATTGATTTCTTGCCATTTCTTTGTGTAATTCGAATATTAATAAAATAGTAATATTTTCGATATNATAAAAGATCGACTCATCAATATATCTTTCTATAAAATCATACCCATCTTTTCCTCCTCCAATCATTTCATTCTGCGTGCCTTTAAATCCCTTTTTTGTTCTGTTATTTCTAAAATATTCTCTATCACTCTCTGGGTANGTTGGTGGGTAACACAAAACTGTGTTATAATTATCAATAGAAATATTATTTTTGACTATTGGTTTTATTATCCCCCCATCTGATTTTACTAAATTTATTTTATCACCCATTTTATTTGCAGCTATATTTTTCTTTGCCCACATTAAACTTACTTCATCAATTTCTGTAGCTATTACATCTAAATTATAATTTTTAGCTGCCAATAATGAAATAGCAGCACTCGAACCAGTTCCAATTTCTATTATTTTATCTCCATTATTGAATAAATTTTCTGAGAGTATCGTTAAATATGCTTGTCTTAGACATGCGGTAGGTATTAAATTTCCATCTGGAATNTCTATAGTTATATTTGCCATTACTTTGAATGCAGCTTTATTATATTCATTAATCGCATAGCTTTCACTTAAATCGATTTTCCCATTTTCATCAATCAAATTTTTTAAATTTTGAGANATCTCTGCCGCAATTTTTAATTTTATNCACCAAGGTTTAATNTCAATTTTTTGTTTATCGATTAATNTCATATCCATTCAAAATTATTTAGAATAAATTTCATTATTTCCATTTTTGAATGTCAATTGCATTGAACCATTTTCCACTAAGGANCTTAAAATTTCTCTAGCCAATGATACTCTTATTTGCATTTTATTTGCAAATTCTTGAGGTGTAGTAACTTTTGCACCATCTAAATATTTGTTAATTTCAGTCATTTTGTCTTCATCGATTGTAATTGCTCTCTTAATTACAGTTGACTCCCAAACTTTTCCCCATTTCTTTTTGACCTTTCTAGTACTAACTTCAGACATAATCAATTAATAACATTAGTCTATTTAAGAATTTATTTCATGATCACAAATTTNATTTTAAGAAATTTCCATCTTAATAATCGAGAACTATTTTTTAGGTTTTGTACCCATCAAAGTATCTATCCAAACAGTAATTGTATCTAATATTTTTACATCTCTTATTTCTATCAAAACTGTAAAACCTATTGTTCCAAAAAATCCTAATGGTCTTCCTAACCAATCATGCGCATACATCCAAGCATCACTATATGTTAATCCAAAATTTTCTATTAAAATTGTTGTAATCGCTATCATTGCAGCAATTCTCATCACATTACCAATAAATAACGCAATTAATACTGTATATGATGCTCTTATCCTATCATGACTTTTCGCAGGAGTAGACCAAATTAAACCAAGTAATAGTGCNCCTGCTTGCATACCTGTNCATGCTCTCACAATTAAATAATTACGTCTTCTTAAATTGTCAGAGTCCAAACTTATCGCCGGATAAGANGCTCTATCAGANTCATANAATAAATACATCCATTGATCGAGTTTACTTAATTGATTAAAATTATCTTCATAAATGAATAAACGAGGTTCATACCCAAATAAACTCAAAAGAAAATAACTACTATCTGTGGTTATCATTTCTAGCCAATAATAATTTGGAAGTAAATATATTGTCGAGGTCATNACTAAAGTAATTATTATTGATTTAATTGTAAAGCTCTTTCTCTCATCCCCCTCTAACTTTAACAAAGGATGTGGNTTGTCTTTATCAGGAATGAGATGATCCATTTCATATCANAATCAATATCATNAATAAAAAATATTTNTATTCACNTACTCTAATACTGATGTTCACTTTTAATCACCTATCTGTCTTTATTTATAAACAAATAATACAATAATATAATATGTCTGAAGCAGAATTAACTTACGGACCATACGACATTGAACTCACTGATATTCCGGGTTTAGGCCCCAAATCAGCAGATACTTTAAAAGAAGGTGGAATTTCAACACCAGGCAATTTAATGGAAGCAACCCTAGCTGANATTGAAGGGATTGGNTTGACTAGATCTACTGCGAAAAAACTTAGAGAGGGNGTACTTTCACTTTTCCCAGATTATTATTCATCATTTATTGAAGAACAAACATTAGAAGATATTGAAGGAATAGGTCCTACAACTGCAAAGTCGTTAAGAGAACGTGGTATGAATGTGCACTTATTAGAAACTACTCCAGTAAGAGAACTTGAACAAAAATATGGATTGACATCAAATTCAGCGTTGAAGTATCAGAGCGCAATACATGATGCAAGAGGAGGATTCTTTACTGATGCCTTGACTTATCGCAATAAGGTNGCATCAACCCCTTCATTTACATTTGGTGCATCTTCTTTGGATGAATTATTTTCAATCGAAGAGTTTGAAAGTGAAGGAATTCGAGCAGGAGAAAGCTATGAGTTTTTTGGGTCATTCAGATCAGGNAAATCGCAATTATGTCATCAATTATGTGTGACTGTTCAATTACCAAAAGAATTNGGTGGTTTNGGAAAAAAAGCAATTTATATAGATACAGAAGGTACTTTTAGTCCATCAAGAATAACTCAAATGGCAACAAAAATCAAAGAAGAAACAGGTTGGGAAAAATCAGTAGATGCAATTTTATCAGATATCATGTATGCTAGAGCAAAAACCTCAGATATGCAAATGGGGATTGCACAAAAACTTCTAGAAATATTAGGTACATCCGAGGATGAGTATGGATTATTGGTAGTTGATTCTGTAACCGCACATTTCAGAGCNGAATATGCTGGTAGAGGTACANTAGCAGAAAGACAACAAACTCTTAATCATCACTTATCAGTTCTCCATAGAGTTGCAGATACATATGAATTAGCAGTTATTGTAACTAACCAAGTTCAAGCAAATCCCGCACAAATGTTTGGAGATCCAACTACCGCAGTTGGAGGGAATGTAATGGGTCATTGGGCAACTCATCGATGTTATTTGAGAAAATCTCGTGGAGAAAAAAGAGTAATTAAAATATTTGACTCACCAGTTTTAGGTGAAATTGAAGGNGTATTTGAAATCACAGAAGAAGGTATTTTATCTTCAGAATCNGTATAAAAAACAGGCCCACCCGGATTTGAACCGAGGTCAACGGGACCAAAACCCGCTATGATTGCCTCTACACCATGGGCCTAATTAAATCATTTAATATTGTAAAAATATTATTTGACTCATAACTAACTAAAAATTATTAGTTAAAATGACTTACGGAATAAGATTTGTCTGTCGCTCAATCTTTTAAAAAACCTAATTTTTATAAGATGGCATTTTCATTCTCAGAGGTTTGTCCACTCTATACCCTAAGGCATATTGCCCTTGCATTATTTGTTGGATCTCATCAGTCCCCTCATAAATCCTTGCTCCTCTAGAATTTCGTAACATTCTTTCTACCGGGAATTCTGCAGAGAATCCATTACCTCCATGAATTTGCACTGCCGCATCTGCTGCATCCCATGCCACATTGGTAGCATGCCATTTAGCAAGTGCAGTTTCTTTTGTATTTCTTATCCCCTCATTTTTCATCCAACCGGATTTTAAAATTAACATCTCAGCAGTTTCTATCCCTAATTCCATTTTGGCTATATGTTGTTGTACTAATTGATGTTCTCCAATCTTTTTTCCAAATGATTTTCTTTCATTGGCATATTTTACAGATGCATCTCTTGCAGCTTTAGCTAATCCGAGAGCACCTGCTGCTACAGTGAACCTTCCATTATCCAAACAAGACATTGCAATTTTGAATCCTTCTCCTAATTCCCCTAAAATATTTTCCTTAGGTACTACTACATCATCATAATTCAAAAAACCAGTATTTCCTGCTCTAACTCCTAATTTATCTTTTATTGATCCTGAAGATAATCCTTTAAATTCTCTTTCTAGCAAAAATGCAGTAATTCCTCTATGTCCTTTATCACTATCAGTCTTAGCAAAAGTAATGAAATGATCTGCTACATCTGCTAATGAAATCCACATTTTCGAACCGTTAATGATGTAATAATCTCCATCTTCTTTCGCCTTTGTTTCTAAACCAACAACATCCGATCCAGCATTTGGTTCTGTTAAACCATACGTAGCTATCTTTTTTCCTTCAGCTTGTGGTTTCAAATATTTTTGTTTTTGCTCTTCATTCCCCCACTGTAGTATCCCCATAGAATTCAATCCATTGTGAACAGATATTGCAACTCTTAATGATGTATCTACATATTCTAATTCTTCAGAAACAATTCCGGTTGAAATATAATCAAATCCTCCTCCACCATATTCTTCAGGAATTGATACACCTAAGAAACCTAATTCACCCATTTGATCTAATAATTGTCTATCATGTTTTTGTTTTTTATCCATTTCAATTATTTTTTCGTATGCTTCTTTTCTTGCCCATTCTCTTACGGACTCTCTTATTAATTTATGATCATCATTAAAATCAAAAGATATTGTCATTGTTACACTTAACACTTTCTTTATCTAAAATGTGATGATTAAATCATCTATAATTAGTCATTTTTTTTTTCTAATCTTTTTATTTAACAAGTCCACAATCAGCGCCTTTTAATTTAAAAATAAATGAAATAATTTGATTACAATGAATATAATTGTTATTTTAAGCATAGTTCCTGATACTGAAACTAAAATTCAATTAAATGATAAAAATGTAGAAATGGATCAATCAACAGAATGGATAATCAATCCATATGATGAATATGCAATAGAAGCCGCAATACAATTTAAGGAAAAACATGGTGGTGAGATAACCTCGATATCATTTGCAAATGGAAAAGAAGAAAAACCTATTCGAAA
>PBWW01000010.1:18270-36012 GCA_002728275.1 Candidatus Heimdallarchaeota archaeon | reverse complement strand
CATCAATACCTATGAATACTAACATTAGTAAAGTAACGGCTAAGAATAATGTGGGAACTAACCAGAACTTTCCAGAGTCATGCACATCTGTACCTAAGGCTTCAGAATTTTCTGCTTGTGGATTATGATTTCTCAGTAGTAAATCAACACCTGCAACAACTCCTAATGCTAAAGGAATACCATTTATCAAGAGCCCTATCAAACCCCATTGGGCCCATAAACCATAAAGTAATCCTATACCAGAATACATCATGAAGAAGCCAACAACAAGGAGACTCAAAAATGAACTATTATAATAAGCCATTTCCATAATTACAGACTCTGCAGCCATATCTTCGGTAACTTTTACTTTCCACATTTTTTTGGCGAATTCTTTATTTTGTCCTGAAATTATGAAAGTAGCAAAAATAGCAGATATCATTAAAGCAAAAAATGCATTAAATGCAATAGCATTACCATTCATACCCTCACCTGGTTGACAGAAGAAACATCTTTCTTCGAAACTGATAACTAATGGATTTGTACCAACTGCTCCATGACCTACTCCTAATTCAGCCATATTACCAAATGGATTACCAACAATTTCAATCACAGTTCCTTCTTCAATTAACCAGTCTTCCATACTATTACCAGTATCTCTTGGGATTTGAAATTCATAAAATGCTTGACTTGTTTCATCATCAAAACCAAATGCGGCCAAAAATTCAACTTCACTATCCATAACACCTGGTTGATAATGCCCTTCCAAACCGCAGAATTCGGGTACAGAACTAGCGTTTTGCGGATCTAACCCATATTCCACCAAAGTTTCATCGTCTACTGACTCACAATTCCATAAATCATAAGTTGTAGTTTGACTTGTAGATGCATTGAAAAAAGCAACTTTACGATCCATAGTCCAACTCATGGCTTGAGGATCTTCAGCTGAAAAGGCTAAACCGATACTATTACTAGTCAGATCATCTAAGACATTAGTTTCCCAAACAACCTTGACATATAGATTTTGATCATCAATGAGCATTGTCACAACTAAAGTCATTCCATTTACATTTTGACCAGTATAAAATTGAGTATCACCATACACAAGAGCTTGAGAAAATGTTTCTCTAAAAGTTTCTTCTCCAGATGACCATTCATTACCTTCTAATACTCCATCAATTACTGGAGCAGTAGTTACTTCATTCACCCAGTACAAACCACCTTGATCGGAGGATGGCCAAGCGTTTATTTGATTTGGCAAGACTAAAATAGATAGAATTGCGATTGAAATAAAAAAAAGTTGAATTCTTAACTTATTCATTTGAATACATATCAACGAAAAACGTGAATTTATATTAAAATTGCCCTTAATTCATCTGTTTCTTATGTGTATTTAATTTATTATTTTCAATTATTTTGCTAGATAATACTATGATAAATATGCTTATTGGAAATAAAAGTTTATGGGAAATATTTACCTCATTGCTGATTGAATTTGGGGGAATGAGTTGAGTAAAATTTAATGATTGACTGGAATTATATTCCCCATAATTAATATCATCTAAAATTAGAAGATCAGCTGATAAAGAGATATTTAGTTCGTGTAAGATTCCGTTATTTAATTGATATTTTATGAANCCACTTACTGTTGNATTCACATAAGTATTATTNGCNTCAATTTGTTCGGGGATAGTTAATGANGGTAATTGAACGAAAGTATCAGGAGAANNATTAGTGACATTAATGTTGGCGAAGAAATTTAATTCCAAAAAAATATCATTTACAGAAGTNTTGAAAAGAATTTGATCATCAAATTGAGCCTCAGCTATTAAGGATAATTCTGAAAATTTTTCTGCAAAAGAAACTATCCAATCATCTTCTTCTTGAAATGACAATGGTAACATAAAAGGCATATCACCGGTAGGCAATATTATGGAGGCGAAATTACCTATACTTACGGTTTGCATTTCTACATTTCCGATTTCAATTACATCATTATAACCGTTGAAATTATAGTCATACCCAGTATTTGTGATATTAATAATGGTGTATTTTGCAGATGGATCATTTGAAAAATCGATATAATTTGTGCCATTAATTCTTAAGTTACCACTTTGAGAATAATCTATGATATAATTTTCATTCAATCCCCAAATTGTTGCGGTTTGGGAATTTGAAAATGGGATCGCAAACATAACTAAAAATAAAGAAAAATAAAATAATATATTTTTCACAACTTAAATACGAAACAATAGTTAAAATAACAATAGGTAGAGATAAATTCCAATCGGACCTTAATGGTCATAAAAACGATAACATCGAAAAAATTACAATTTGATAGAGATATTTCCTTTATTTTCTGAGAGTTGTAATTCACGNGTAGAAAGTTGAATTACACCAGAAGGAATTGATTTGGGCGAAGATGGNAGATGTAAAATAGGTTTTAGATTATTGGAAGGATTATCATAATTCCATTCTACACTTAAAACATTATTTTCTAATTTTGCAGAAATATCTAAGCTGGAATTATAAAATAGTTTTAGACCTTTTGCAGAGACTCCTTTTTCCAACCATTCAATTGGCATCCCCTTCAGTAGCGTAGGTGATTTTTTTACATCATCTTCTGCGAATAGATCTAAAATTAAATTTACAAATTCTGCAGCGGCATAGCCATTCGGACTATCACCGACTGAACCTAATTTGGTAAGTGGAGAGATACCTTCGGCCCAACCTGCACGGTTCGTTACATTTTCAATGAGTGAGTCTATNATAAATTTAACTCTATGATTTTCTCCNAGAAAACGAAATGATTGAGCCATCAACATAGAAAAATAGCTACCATAAGCATTCCATGGTTGGTCAATTAATACTAAACCATTATTTACATAATTTCCCCATAACCAATCAACTGTGTTTCTTAAAGATTGAAAAGCAGGTTGATATAATTTTAATGGATAAAAACCATGCAAATTAAAGATCATTTCTGCAGAGTCCCTTTGATATGGNCCTGCCGGTAAATATTCAAATTTTTCAGATAACTTATTAATCGAGTCATCTATATTTTGTTTATATTTCTCTAATTCAGGTTCATATTTTTCTGCATCTGAATGTTTACCTAACACTTTTGATAATTCNATCATCTTATCTAACAAACCTGCAGCCCAAAAATTATGAGAAAAATAATAATTTTTNGTCCAATATGATGGATTAAACCATGATGCATGACCCATGGGCAATAATCCAAATAATTCTTTAGGGATAATTTCATCAGAGTCACCATTTTTTCTTTGTCGAGAAACCCAATCTGCTACCCTTTTCATGGCAGAATATTTATCACCAATAAAAGACGAATTATTNGTTCTGTAAAAATGATTTACTAAGGAAATAACAACAGATCCTTGAGAGTCAAATTGCATATCACCTTCTACTGAGCCATTTGAGTCAATTTTTTTAACAACTGAAGTTAATACATTTTCTACTTTATCATCAAAACCTAATCGATCTAATGCTCTTGTTTGAAATATTAATGCAGGCAACCATTGTTTTTCTTGAACAGAAGGACCTACTGTAATTCGATCATTGTCTAACATTAATCGCAATACAATCCCNGATGCCTTGAAAAAATAATCAACCTCTTTATTTGAAGTTGAGATAGTTGGGAAATATTCCTCAACCAAATCTTCCCAGGCCCATTGAACTTCTTCAAAGTCTGGAAAAGATTCNGGTAGATCACCATNACCATCCAATTTAATAGTGAAAAGTGGGTTAGCCCGAACTGGAAATTCAGCAGCCCATGAAGCNAATCCTGCCTCNCAATGTATCTCTTCTGAGTCAGCAGTACTATCAATAACCAATCTTCCTGCATGACCTTTTGAAATTGGCAATGCAGTAGCTCTGATTGGATCCAAATTGAACTTTATNGAAGGNAAATTTTCATTTTCAAAATTTACTGATTTCAATTTATTTGAATATGAAATTTTGTCAATCTTTGTTATTCCGTCGGCATCAAGAGGAGTNAGTGAAATAAGAATTGGATGATTTGCAAATCCTCTNAC
Organism: Candidatus Heimdallarchaeota archaeon; assembly: GCA_002728275.1. GTDB lineage: Archaea > Asgardarchaeota > Heimdallarchaeia > Heimdallarchaeales > Kariarchaeaceae > Kariarchaeum > Kariarchaeum pelagium. The sequence goes on along the minus strand of PBWW01000010.1, from coordinate 31,978 downwards.
AATTTGGATCCCTAATGCTTCATCTCCATTTTCATTTCGATCTGATGACACATCATAAACCAACGTATCGCCATCTACTTTCCAATAAACGGTAGCCGCAGGATACCCATCTTCATAATCTACACTAACTTGACCAACTTCAGATGAATAAAAGGGCCTACCTTTTATGATTGTACCAAATATGAGAGTATAGCTATTTGGGATAGGGATAATACCCCCTTTATGATCAATNACAGGTTCAATTTCAGAATTAGGNGAACCTAGTGCATAATAAGATCTCAAATCAGTGTTTGTTAAACTAAAATCACCAGCAACACTATGCATACCTTCTCCATCAGGTCCCAAAATACCATTTACCCATGCGGGGAGNACNAGATCATGTTTTCCTAAGCTGAAATATTGTCGTGTCAACCATCCTCTATTTATAGAGTTCACATATGCGTTAAGAGTAGTTTCGCTAAAATTATCTGTTTGTGAAAAAATTTTTGAAGCACGTTTCAATGTTTCTTCGTGAAAAATAGATGACTTAGTTATCTATATGCCCCCTGCATAGTCCATATGCACAATCTAGGATATAAAATAGGCGAGTTATGTTACAAAATTGATGATTAATTTTTAATTTTTTTCAATTTAGGGNTAAAGAAATATGAAATTATAATCATAAATGTGAATATACTTATTGCGGTAATAAAATTTTGATTGATAGAAAATCCTTTATCTAAAGTAGAGACGAAACTAATCTCAGTATCTANGAAATTTATAATTTCACTTGCATTGACCAAACCTTCCCATTTAGCTTTTAATTCTCCACNGGATGTGATAAGATATGTAGANGGNATCACAGAGATATTAAAATAATTTGAAAAAGTTTGTTTATCAATTTGCTCTAAACCAACAGCCCAATTTAATGTGAAATTATATGTNTTTTCTGAATTAAGAATAAAACTTCGTACATTATCAAAATTATCTGTTGAAGGAGATACAGATAAACTTAGGAAATGCATATAGTTAGCATACAAAGAATTAATTTTACTGATTTCATAAAATTCTTCAATGCAAGGAATGCACCAAGTAGCGAATGTCTCCACCAAAATATACTCATTATCGAATTGTGAATAAGAGGATAGTGTCTCACTATTCAATGAGTAAAAGCTACCTTGAACTGGAAATGAACCATGAGTGGGAATAGAAAAAATTAATAAAAATAATAAAAATATGAAAATATAGTTAATTAATCTCATATTATACTTTTCTATTTCAATGATTATTGTTTAAAGGATTGATTAATTCATGTAATAATATTAAATAATTCATATTCATATGTTAAACATAATTTAAAATATTAAATCAATATTTAAGTTTAAAAATAATTAATTTATTTGTATATTATATGTCGACAAGAAGTAGTGGATTTACAAGATATGTATGTTTATCTTGCAAGAAAAGCATGTCACCTTCAGATTTATTAAGTGGTAGTAAAATTAGATGNNTNCATTGCGGATATAGAACTCTAAGAAAGGCAAGNCCAGAGGTATACCGAACAATTAAAGCACGATAAATTATTTAAATCTTCCAAACTCATTTTCTAAATCAGACCAGGTTAGAATATCTAATATTAACTGACGAATTAAATCAGGTAAAAGATCAATCTTTATTTGAACTTGATGCATTGTGTCACGATCCCTTATGGTAATCAAATCTTTTTCTAATGAATCATAATCATATGTTATGCAATATTTTACGCCAATTTCATCATTTCTTGCATATCTCTTTCCAATTTTTCCACTTTCATCATAGATTACTTCAAGCCCATAATCTTTTAATTGCCAATAAAGTTCTTTAGCTCCTTCAGACATACCATCTTTTTTCATCAATGGTAATATTGCAGCTTCCCATGGAGCCATGGCGCCAGTAAAATTAAACCAATTCCAATCTCGATCACTATTTGGTTCACCATAAACATAAGAGGACAACATGACCGCATAAATTANNCGTGATAAACCTGCAGATGGCTCAATTACATGAGGAATTATATTACCTTTTCCTGGTTGATTAATTTGTAATTTTGCACCACTTTTTTCAGAGTGTTTTTTTAGATCATAATCAGTCCGATATGCCAACCCAATAACTTCAAACACACCAAATGGAAATACGATTTCCAAATCATAATTGGCAGAAGAATAATGGGCAACTTCATTTTCCTTTAATTCTCTGAAATGAAATAAATTATTGGAGATACCTATNGACTCCATAAACATTGTTTCTAATGCCAAATAATACCCGATATATTGATTAGGTATCAGCTTAGTATCAAAAGCCTCCTTAATAGTAATCTTTATTGNTTTTTCATTTTTTANTTGATNTTGACGTGTTAATAAGTTAATTTCAATATTCTCGACCTCAACCCAATTTGGGTGATTATTGATTTCATCAGGGTCTACAAACATTTCTAACTCTAATTGCTCAAATTCTCTTAATCTCATTAGAAAATTTCTAGGTGAGATCTCATTACGGTATGCCCTTCCGATTTGGGCNACTCCAAATGGCAAAGAAGCTCGCATTGAATGTGCAATCCGTCTGAAGTTAATGAAAATATTTTGAGCAGTTTCAGGTCTTAAATAACCAGTATTACCTTCAAGGGGACCTACATTTGTTTTAAACATCATATTGAAATTTCGAGGTTCACTTAGTACCCCAGGACAGTTTGGACATATAATTTCATTATTTTTTAATTGTTCATTGAATGAATTTTCATCTAAGATTTCCAAACCTAATTCTTCTATTAAATGATCAATTCTAAACATCGAATTACACTTATTACATTGAGTTAAAGGATCATGGAAACCATCTAAATGCCCAGATGCATCAAATACAGCCTCAGGCATTATAGTAGAGCCTGATATTTCATGAACATTATCTTCTGAATTAATAAATGTTTGTTGCCATAGGACCATAAGATTTTCCCTTAATTTGACTCCTACAGGCCCATATTCATAAAATCCAGCATATGAATTATATATTTCTGCAGTTGGAAAAACTATGCCTCGTCTAAGACATACATCGATAACATCATTTTGAAGTGAATTTTGGTCCATCCTAAATATCTAAGATTATTATGAATTAAATCATTTAAAAGATGAATGTTAATTTTGGTTTATATTTTATGAAATTTGGTTGAATTAAATGTTGTAATGTTTGAGATCTCCTTTAAATCAATTTCAAATAATTTTGACAGATATTTTGCTGCATCTAAAATATATTTGGGCTCATTTAATTTAATGTCCTCTGAAGTGGTACAAAAGGGCGAGTCTGATTCAAGAATAATATTATCTAATCCGGCTCTTATAGCTGTTTTTCTTCTATTTTTTCGTCTTGTCACAATTGTTGGNACCGATATAATGTATCCTAAATCCATTGCTCGTTTTACTTCCTTTAAATTACCATCAAAAGAATGTAATAAAACAGGTACTTCAGCATGTTTCTCTAAAAGGTCAAGAGAGTCACTTTCTGCTTTTCGGGTATGCGTTATTATTGGAAGTTTTAATTTATTGGCTAAGCCAATACAATCTATAAATAATCTTTTTTGCAATTCTCTTATTTTTGGATCAGTTACCCAATAATAATCTAATCCGACCTCACCAACACCGACAATCTTATCAGATTGAATTATTGTATTTTCAATAATTTTGGAGTTAGAATATTGTTCTGCAAGTGTTGGTTGCAAACCTATGGTAACGAAAATTTCGTCATATTTGGAAGACTCAATTACTTGTGAGTAATGTTGAGGATCACTCGCACAATTAATAATTTTAGTTACATTATTTTGTTTAGCGTTTTTGATAACATTAGATAAATCATNAAACCAAGGTTGGTGTAAATGGCAATGACTATCAATTAATTGATCCATATAACATAATAAATATCATTATTTCTAAAGATTATCATGATTATTAGATAATATCATTTTCAATATATGTCAACATTGTACCAATTAAAGAATATTTTCTTATAATGTGTTTAGAACAATTAATTAGTTCATGTTCTGGAAGAAGAAAGAAAAATCAATTGAAATAAAAAGTGTTGATGAAAGTTCTGACAATCAAAAATATTTTCTTAAAATTGTACTATTAGGGGATGGAGCAGTAGGAAAAACAAATATAAGAAAGAATTACCTAGGACAAGGATTTACAAAAGACCATTTGATGACAATTGGAGCAGATTTTGCGGCAGCAGATAAAGTGTTACAAATCGAAGATAAAGAATATAATATTACATTTCAGATATGGGATTTAGCGGGGCAAGGAACATTTAATCAAGTAAGATCAATGTATTACAGAGGAGTATTTGGTGCATTGGTAGTATTTGATGTTACAAGAAAAAACTCATTTGATAATTTAAGCTCATGGATAAAAGAATTATACAAAAATTCTAACAGAGGAGCAGTACCAATAGTGATATTAGGTAACAAATATGATTTGTTTGATGAGGATGAAGATCATGTTAAGAGTGTGGAAATTAATGNCATGATAGAATTGTTAAATAAAGAATTGAAAGATGAAAATTTTAATGTAACATATTTGAATACGTCTGCACTTACNGGTTTGAATATTGAGAATGCATTTGAAAGTTTAGGATCAAATATTATAAATTGGTTAAAATCACAATGAGAATAGAAGAGGATTAAATGGNTATCAATGTTGATGAATTAAAATTAAAATCAGTGGGAATTGATGTGGGTAGTTCTACTTCACATTTGATTATGAGTGAATTGACCTTAAGAAAAGATGAAAATTCACCATCTAGGAGNTTTAAAGTAGATAAAAGAGAGGTTTTGTATGAGTCACCTGTAATAGATACTCCTTTGCTTGATAAAAACAATATAAACATACCTGAGCTGATAAAATTTTTTCAAGGAGANTATGAAAATGCAGGAATAAAACCTTCGGATATAGATACAGGTGCGGTAATTGTCACTGGTGAAACAGCGAAGAAACGAAATGCAAATGAAATAATAGAAATATTATCGGAGGATGCAGGAAAATTTGTTGCAGCAACTGCAGGACCTAATTTTGAGTCAATGTTAGCTGCACTAGGTAGTGGTGTGACAAATCAATCAAAAATAAAACAAAATACAATATTATCCGTTGACATTGGTGGTGGCACATCAAACATGGCGATATCTAAAAATGGTGAAATAGTTTCTACTTCATGTGTTAATGTTGGTGGAAGATTATTAGGTATTGAAGANGAAATAATTTGGAGAATTGACAATCCCGCAAAAATAATTATGAAAGAATTAGATCTTAATTACGATATCGGGGATAAAATATTGATTAAAGATTTAAGGATGATAGTAGAAAAATTTGAGGAAGTCTTAAGAGAAGTTGTTAATGGNCCTGCAAGTAGTAGTTTGGCAAAAGAACTAATGATGACTGAGGATTTAGATTTCTCATATCAAATAGATGAAATTGCATTTTCGGGTGGAGTAGGAGAATTGATTTATGGGGTTAGTAGTGAGTATAGAGATATGGGACATTTATTAGCAATGAAAATAAAAGAAAATCGTAACAAGTACAATGCATCAATTGTTGAGCCGGATAATAAAATTAGAGCGACAGTAATTGGTGCAGGTGCTTATTCATTGACTATTAGTGGATCAACCAGTTTTTCAGATGAAAATATAAAGTTTCCAATTAAAAATATACCAGTCCTAAAAGTGAATGTAGATAGAGAGTTTTTAAGTATAGAACATGTAATAAAAGAAATTAAACTAGCATATTCTAAATTTGATCTTGAGGAGGGACAAGAAATAGTGGCTTTGTATTTTATTGATCCTGTAAGAGCCGCATATAAAAAACTAAAATTATTTGCACAGGCAATCGAATTATCATTACCAGAGACTATAAGGAATAATTTACCAATAATTTTAATTTTTGAAAGAGATATTGGCAATTCAATTGGTAATGTAATTAGAAGAGAAACAAGTATCAAAGAAAATTTAATGGCGATAGATGAATTATCATTGAATGATGGAGATTGGATAGATCTAGGTGCGCCATTAGTGAGTGGGCAAGTGTTCCCAGTTACGATAAAATCATTGGTCTTCAATAGTGATTAGTTTATTTTGATTTGACCAAAATAATTTCTTTCAATAGGAATATTTGAAAAGAAATAAACAAATACAGATCTATGGTTGACGATTTATTAAGATTAGATGGACAAAATGCGATAATTGGAGGGGCTACCGGAGGGATAGGAAAAGGAATTGCAAAAAAATTTTCAGAGGCCGGAGCAGATTTACTTTTAATTTCACGGAGNGAGGAGAAACTAAAACAATTATTATTAGAATTGAATAACAGCAAGCATAGATATTTAGTAGCAAATTATGAAGATCCATACAAATTAGAGGAGATAGTTAGAAATGAGTTAGAAAGTTCGGGAAAAAAATATTCTATCATAGTTAATAATACAGGAGGCCCTCCTTCAGGAAAGGTATTAGATGCTAATAATGAAGATTTTATTAGAGCGATGAATATGCACCTAATATGCAATCAGGTGATGGCAAAATTAGTTATTCCTCATATGAAAGAAATAGGTGACGGAAGAATAATTAATATCATTTCTACATCTGTAAGACAACCAATTGATAATTTAGGAGTTTCAAATTCGACAAGAGCAGCAGTTGCAAATTGGGCAAAAACATTATCAAATGAAGTAGGTAGATATGGGATTAAAGTTAATAATATCTTACCAGGAGCCATTAATACACAAAGGTTGGAACAAATAATTCAAAATAAAGCAGATAAATTAGAAACTACCTATGATAATGTTGAGAAACAAATGATTGGATCAATACCCTTGGGTAGGATTGGCGATCCAGATGAAATTGCTAATGGAGCCTTATTTTTAGCTTCACAAATGTCAAATTATGTTAGTGGAATTAATTTAATTATTGATGGGGGAAGAACCCGGGTACACTGATGTTTTATTAGTATGATTTTTGTGTATAGATTAGTAATTAGTTAATAAATAATTTAATAACTTTAAAATTTAAGATCATCAAAGGAATATTGATTTTACCATGGCAAATGATCTTCCAAAAATAATGAATTATATAAATGGAGAATTAGTGCCTCCAAATTCCAAAAAATATATTGATAATATCGAACCTGCTACGGGAAATACGTATTCATTAATTCCAGACTCTGATGTAATTGATGTAAAGAATGCAATAAAATCAGCAGAAAAAGCATTCAAGAAATGGTCAAACGTATCCATTGAAAAAAGGGCAGAATATTTGGAAACAATCTCATTGAAATTACTTGAAAAATTGGAATATCTATCAAAAATTGAGTCTAAAGATAACGGTAAGCCTTTAAAATTGGCAAAAAGTGTAGACATTCCAAGAGCAGGAAAAAATTTTAATTTTTTTGCTTCTGCAATAAAGCATTTCCATTCTGAAAGCCATGAGATGGTTGACCAAAATAATCTAAATTTTACTTTGAAACAACCTTTGGGTGTAGTAGGAGCGATTTCACCTTGGAATTTACCATTATACTTGTTTACATGGAAAATAGCACCTGCATTAGCAGCGGGGAATACTGTTGTTGCAAAACCATCAGAAATTACACCTATGTCGGCATTTGAATTGGCGAAGATATGTATTGAAGTTGGATTACCTAAAGGTGTACTTAATATTGTACATGGGAGAGGAAATATAGTAGGCGAGAACATTGTTAATAATGATGCAGTAAAAGCGATCACATTTACAGGAGGAACTATAACAGGCAAAAGAATTGCTGAAATAGCGGCCCCTAAATTTAAAAAATTATCATTGGAATTAGGAGGTAAAAATCCTAATATTATTTTTGATGATTGTGATTTTGATAAAATGATCCAAACCACGATAAAATCATCTTTTGCAAATCAAGGTCAAATATGTTTATGTGGATCGAGGATTTATGTCCACGAAAACATATATGAAAAATTCAAATCGAAATTTATAGAGGAAACTAGCAAATTGAATATAGGTGACCCGAATTTAGAAGATAATGATTTGGGAGCAATAGTTAGTAAAGAACATTTAGAAAAAATATCATCATATATTAATCTTGCAAAAAACGAAGGAGGTACAATTTTATTTGGAGGAAACAAACCAAAAATAGAGGGAAGATGTAAGAATGGATATTTCATGAGTCCTACAATTATCGAGGGGTTAGGCATAGATTGTAGAACTAATCAAGAGGAAATATTTGGCCCGGTAGTAACATTACAAAAATTTTCGACTGAAGAGGAAGCGTTAGAATTAGCAAATGGCACAAATTATGGATTATCTGCAACATTATGGACTCAAGATATTTCAAGAGTACATAGAATGGTTAAAGAAATACAAGCAGGTGTAATTTGGGTTAACGCGTGGATGGTTCGAGATTTAAGAACACCATTTGGTGGAATGAAAGACTCGGGAGTAGGAAGAGAGGGCGGATTTGAAGTATTGGAATTTTTTACAGAAAAAAAGAATGTGTCTATTTCTTATTAAATTTGAATTGTTTCATAACCATGAATTATAATAATGATATAAGACTAGCATAATAGTGATTATTGCAGAAGGAGACCTATACGCATTACTTGGAGCAGCAAGTTTTGCCATATCATCGGCAATAATAAAAAAATTAAATAATCTTGGAAATGCAATTCAACTAAATTTTTTAAGAACACTAATAGGAGCAATTATCTTCATAATTCATTTTGTATTTTTTATTGATTTAAATTTAGTAAATAGTATTTCAGGATTGATTTTGTTCTACCTGATTATTTCAGTAATAATGAACATAGTTATAGGCGATACTGCATTTTTTGAGTCACAGAATAAATTAGGTATTAAAATTGCAACACCAATTGTAAATACATATCCTTACTTTACAATAATATTAGCGATAATATTTTTGAATGAATTCATAAGCTATGAAGTTATTTTAGGATCATTAATCTTAATTCCTGGAGTTATTTTACTATCAGTCGACCGGGCAGAAAATGAAAATCAAGATGATTTAATAGAAAATAAAAGAGCTAAGAGATTTGATGACGATAAAGTAAAGGGATTAATTTATGTGATGATCGCAGTGTTTTGTTATTCATTGGGGATGCTATTTACCACTATTGGTACGATAAACATCGATCCAATTTTAGCAAATAGCATTAGAGTACCAGTTGCAACCATTGGACTATTATTTTTAATGAGAGCATCTANTAAANCTAATTTGGATAAAAAAAGCCTTGAGACTGAGTTAAAAGATGATTTTAATCCATTTACTTGGTCAAATAAATTTATAATTTTNATGTTAACTTCNGGATTNCTAGGTACTTACTTTTCNTCATTATTTTTGGTCTTATCAGTNCAAGAGATTGGNGCATCAAGNAGTGCGATATTATTTTCTACNGGNCCATTTTTTTCATTACCTATAGCGATATATTGGTTAAAAGAAAAATTAAGTTATTTTACCATCTTAGGCACAATAATGACAGTTGTTGGATTATGGGTGATATTAATTTAATTCTTGGAAAATTTATCTATTGATACGCCTAACCAATTTAATGCAGAGAGGCCATATATTTTTGCTTTAACAGAGTCATCAAATGCTTCCAACTCAGAAATGATTTTGCCTATTGACTTTTCTCCCAATGGAAATGGGTAATCAGATCCTAACATGATTTTATCTTCGCCCAAAATAGATAAATTAAATTCTAATATTTTAGAGTCTGCAGTTAAAGAGTCTGCATAAAAATGACCTAAATAATCTTTAGGTGATTTACTTTGATTTGAAAATAAATCAGGACGAACATTATAACCATGGTCAATTCGACCAATAGTTCCAGGAAATGAACCTGCGCAATGTGCGAATGAAAATCTGAGTTTTGGAAATTCATCAAATATACCTCCAAACATCAAATCACAAATTGATTTAGATGTTTCTGCGGGCATACCAATTAACCAACCAGCCCAAAATTTTTCATCACGCCATGGCATTTTCCAAGGATGTACAAAAATAGCCATATCCAATTCTTGTAGTTTTTCATATAATGGCTTAAATGTTGAATTATCTAAATTTAACTCATTGATATGCGATCCAATTTGTATACCTTCAAATCCTANACTATGTACTCGCNCTAATTCTTTAATTGCTAAATCAACATCATTCATTGGTAATGTGGCCAACCCTACAAATCTATCAGGATGTGATTTAACTGCCTCTATCAAATTATCATTCAGAAATTTTGAGATTTCTAAAGTATGTTGAGGTTTTGCCCAATAGTTAAACATAACAGGTACTGTGGATAATACTTGTACATCAACACCTACTTCATTCATTTCATCAATTCGGACATTATAATCCCATAGATTATTATTAACTGTTCTAAAGAAAGAGCCATCATCGAGCATCATATCTGCTTGTGTGTCAGATTTGTGATCAAGATAGACAAAACCACCATACCCAAATGATTTTTTAAAATCAGGTATGTGTTTTGGAAGGATATGACAATGAGTATCCACTTTAAAGAATGATGACATCTTAAAACATAATTTGTATAGGAATATAATTTAATAATTATTCGCTCTATTTAAAAAAAATAACTATTTGAGGAAAATATTTTGAATTATATTATATTTACAGATCTNTTGGGAGATATCCTTATTTCATGGGAAAATATATTATTATTATGCCTGTAAATCCTGTATTTAANTTGAAAGGTTGGTTTGATGAAAACAAAGACACTCTAAANCCTCCAGTTGGTAATAAACTGATATATGAGGATGAAGATTGGATCGTGATGGCAGTTGGGGGGCCAAATTCGAGAAAAGATTACCATTATCACTTTAGGGGACCTGAATTCTTTTTTATGGTAAAAGGAGATATGGTTNTACAAATGAAGAAAAAAGATAGTGATGGTAAGTTAGTTAATGATGATGCTATTATTAAGGAAGGGGAAATATTCCTGTTACCTAGAGAAACCATTCATTCTCCTCAAAGACCTGAAGGATCTTGGGGTTTGGTTTTAGAAGCTAAAGCAAAACAAGGAGANATTGACCAATTACACTTTTATTGTGATGATTGTAACAATTTATTGTATAAAGAAGAATTTTTGTTATCTAATATTGTAACTGAGTTACCTCCATTAATGCAGAAGTTTTTTGATAGTGACTCNAGAAAGTGTTCTGATTGTGGTTCTTATATGGAAGATCCTTCTCCATTTGATATGGGAACATATTTGGGAAACAATTAATATTAACTTTAATCTATTAAGGCCATAACTTTTAATTCAATAGCGATCGGTGTAGGCAATTTATTAATTTCTAGAGTTGTCCTACATGGGCGAATATGACCGATCCAATCTTTGTATAATAAATTAAAAACGGGAAAATCATTTTTCATATCTGTTAGAAATACGGTGATATCAACCACTTTATCAAGACTTGAGCCACAATCTTCTAAAATGAACTCTATATTTTGAAANACTGCCAAACATTGGGATTTAAAATCATATGATATGATATTATTATCCGTATCAAGCTCCACTCCAGGGATATGATCTAAATCCTTTACTCTTGGACCAACCCCCGATAAATATAACATGTTGCCAACTTTACGAGCATGGGGATATGCGCCAACAGCTGCAGGAGCACGAGAACTATTTAATTCNATATTTTCCATAGCCATTCAGTAGAGTTATGAAATAAATTGTTTGCTCAAATTTATCGGTCTCCTTACAAAAGTATATTACAATAAAGTAAGTTAGTGATTTATAAATTGAAAATATTAGATATCAATCCAAGTATTGCAGGTATTTCTGGAGATATGTTCATTAGTGCATTATTGGATTTATTTGAGGATAGTACTGAAATATTGAAGGTTTATTCTAAATCAGTAAATTTGGATGATACGGATATAAAATTAGAGATTAAAAGGAAAAATGAAAACATATATGATGGTAATTTATTATATATTGAAAATGAGTTAACAAAATTGACTGTGAATGAAATTAATTCCAAAATTGATGAAATAGGANATATTTTAAATTTAGATAGTAAATATTTTGAGTATTGTAAATTAATATATGAAATCCTTATTGAAGGAGAAAAAATCGTTCATAAAACTGAACAAGTGCATTTACATGAACTAGGTACATACGATACCGTGATAGATATTACATTAACAGCATATTTGCTTCAAAAATTAGAAATACAAAAAATTTCATTTCATCCAATTGCAACTGGCAGAGGAATGNTAAATACTAAACATGGTAAATTAGCANTACCACCNCCTGTNAGCCANCATATANTAGAGAAATATGAATTGGAAACCATGAATGGCCCAATAGGAGAGGCAGCAACTCCCACAGGAATTGCGATTATCGCAGCTTTAAAAAANNTATTCCCNNNTAGTNAANGNGGNGTATGGATAANAAAAGGNATAGGTTTTGGAAACAANANATTTGATGATAGACCAAATATTCTCGTCTTNAGATATGGTAATGAAAGTAAGACTGTTAGCAAAATATCAATATTAGAAACGAATTTAGATGATATTTCTGGAGAAATATTGGGAGATGCAATGAGTAAATTACTAAANATAGGTGCATTAGATGTAAGCTATTTTCCNATTTACATGAANAAAAATAGNCCNGGTTATATGTTAAAAGTANTGGTTAAAGAACACCAAGAGGATGAGATATCTAAAATGATTATGAAATTGACAGGAACATTAGGGGTAAGAATACAAAAATTAGATAGACATATAGGAGAACGAAAATCAAAAGTATATACATTGTTTGTAAAAGAATTTAATGAGGAAGTTAGTTTTTCAGTTAAAATTGGTAATAGAACTAAAATTGAATTCAGAGATATTAGTGAATTAGCAGANAGGTTTGATATGTCACCNCTTGAGGTAAATNATATNTTNACAAAGTATTTGGAGGAATAAAATGATTGTAAATTTTGATAATGACAGAGAAAAACTAACTAATATCGAGGAAGTAATATTAGCAGAACCTAAGTCAAGGAATGATTTTGAAATTGTTATACTTGAAAGTTTGAAGACCAAAAACTCAGTATTGATTACAAGAATGAAGAAAAAGCATAAAAAAAAGTTGGATGAATTACATTTACAAAATCAATATAATATAGAGATAGATAACTATGGTAGAACTGCAATAATTAGAAAAGAAAACATAGAAGTTGCCAAAGTAGCAAAAGTTGCCATATTATCAGGTGGGACATCTGATCAGTATGTAGTAGAAGAAATAATATTTTGTTTGAAGTATTTTGGCATAAATGCATTAACATTTCCAGATATTGGAGTTGCAGGAATACATAGGCACAAAGATGCATTAGAAAAGGTTGAAAATAATGAAAATATCAAATTACTTATTGTAGTTGCAGGTAATGAAGGAGCACTATTTTCCGTAATTTCAAGTCAAACAAAACTTCCAATGATTGCAGTACCTACAAGTATAGGTTATGGGTATGGAGGTAAAGGAGAAACGGCACTTAAATCTGCGCTACAGAGTTGTTCACCAGGGGTTGTTGCAGTTAATATTGATAATGGATTTGGTGCGGCTGCATTCGCCAAAAAATTACTATTCTTTAATAACTAATTTTACCTTACGTCTTTGAGATAACATTCCTGCTACCAAACCACCTACAAAAATG
>PBWW01000010.1:0-18265 GCA_002728275.1 Candidatus Heimdallarchaeota archaeon | reverse complement strand
AACAACTGNTAATGATGCATCTTGNATNTNAAATGGTGTCGGAGGAATACTTGGAGAGGGAGGAGTTTCTGAAGTATTAGTAGGTTCAGTAGNTTCAGTAATTTCTGATGTTTTGTTAGGATCAAAAACTGTAATTACTACTTCATCATAAATCATATTAAAAGATAAATCNTAAACTTGTATAATTAGAATATAAACTCCAGCATTCAATATATCNATATTTAACATGAGTATACCATTTTCCCATGATGTNGTTGAGACGTATGTGGAACCATTTAGAGTAACATTGTATATATGAGGTCTCAAATCATATAATGTATAAATAATTGTTTGATTTGCACTACCTGCGGGATAAGATATATCTGAGGAAAAATTAATTGTAGGCGCAACAGTATCTTCAATAATAATTGTAATTATATCTTGAATAATATCTCCGCTACTATGATTTAGAAGTAGTGTNTAAACATATACACCAATATCTAAATTAAACAACTCTATTGTTATACTCTCATTGACATTTTGTGTCACGTTTTGTAGGAGTGTTTGATTTAGATAAAGGGTATATGAAGTAAAATTTTGATTTAATAATTGCCATTCAATTGTGGTATTCTCAAANCCATATTCAAGATTTAAATCAGAGGGATATGTNATTGTTTNNGTNACAAATACTAAAACTTNATCTGTAGTATTANACATGAAAAGATCATATAGANTGATTTCAAATAGATGAACTCCTGCTTCTAATTCTATAAGGTCATAAATTATTGAACCATTATCCCAGACCATATCTTCTATTACAAGCGAACCATTAACTTTTAGATCGTAAGTATGAGGTTCAAGATCTCCTACAGTCCAATTAATTTTATATCCAATTGCTCCTGATAATATGTAAAGATCATCNGGGGAAGTNACATCTGGTGATTGNTTATCATAATAACCACCATCAACTATGTTCCATCCAAAAGTATCAATAATATACTGACGAGATGCATTAGAATATATNGAGTATGTAGATGAACCTGCATGAAATGTTACGCTAGTTTTTAATTCTAATTGACTCCATTTAATTAATATTTGATCATAGAATATTGTATCAAGTTNTANANNGTAAAACATATTTCTCATGTCTGTTACNGAAGANACATTCCAATTTGAAATATCATTATTAAATGATGTTGCNNCTCGAAATATTTGATACATGTCAGTTACTTTAGAAACATCCCAGTTTGTTAAATTTTGATTGAAGCTTTCTGCNTNNAANAACATATTTCTCATGGTAGTCNCCGAGGAAGTATTCCAATTACCTATGTCTTGATTAAATGACGAAGCGCGTACGAACATTTCTTGCATATTCCAAGCGTTTTGTGTATCCCAGTCACCTATGTATTGATTAAATACTATTGCGTCTTCAAACATTTGGAAAAACCACTGAACTTTGGAGGTATTCCAATTACCAATGGGGCTATTGAAAGAAGATGCTCCGGTAAAAGTTGAATGGAAGGTGATCACTTGAGAAGTATTCCAATTATTTAGGTCCTGATTGAAAGAAATGGCATTTTGAAACATACCATTCATGGCAGTTACTGAAGAGGTATCCCAATTACCAATATCTTGATTAAAATATTCAGTGTGATAAAACATATTCGTCATCGTAGTTACTGATGAAGTATCCCAATTACCTATGGGTTGATTGAATACATCCGCATTATAGAATGTACCTTGCATATCAGTCACTAATGAGGTGTTCCAAGTAGATACATTTCCATTAAAAGAATGAGCATTTTTGAACATAGATTTCATAGAAGTTAATGAAGAAAGATCCCAGTTATCTAAATCTTGATTGAATGCAGATGCACCTTCAAACATAGNTCTCATAACTATANCATTTGATGTATCCCAAGTACCTATAGAATTGTTAAAAGAAGTAGCCGAATTAAATACATGGTCCATTGTAGTAACTGAAGAGGTATCCCAATTATTTAATGGTTGATTGAAGGAAGTTGCTAATCTAAACATTTGATTTATATTAGTTATTGTTGACGTGGGCAAACTATTGAGAGGTTGATTGAATGCAGATGCTCCGTAGAACATTGCATTTGCTAATTTCAAAGATGAAGTATTCCAATTGTCAATAGATTGATTAAATGAAGTTGCAGTATGAAACATACTACTCATTTGTGTAACTGAAGATACATCCCAATCACCTATCTCTTCATTAAAAGAATAAGCATTTTGAAATGTTTGTCGCATAGTTGTAACTTTTGAAGTATCCCAATTATTTAAGTCTTGATTGAATGATTGCGCACCNAAGAACATTTCTCTCATGTTTGTTACAGATGAAACATTCCAACCACCTATATCTTGGTTAAAACTNCTTGCACCTTCAAATGTTGAAAGCATACTGACAACAGAAGAGGTATCCCAATTACCTATTGACCCATTAAAATTACCAGCACCCCAAAACATTACTGCCATAGATACTACATTTCCGGTATCCCAATTATTCAAAGGTTGATTGAATGCATATCCTNTATCAAAGGTACCTCCCATAGTAGTAACAGATGAAGTATTCCAATTATTTAACGGTTGATTGAAAACCCTTGCTTCTCTAAATGTCTTTAATAGTGATGTAACTTTTGAAGTATCCCAATCATTAACAGATTGATTGAAATTGCGGGCATCTTCAAATGTTCGTTCTAAAGTTGTAATTGTGGATGTATTCCAAGAGTTCATTGAACCATCTCCACCGAGGCTAGAACAACCCCTAAATGTCTGATAAAAAGAGGTCGTACTACTAAGATCAGGTGCATCAGTAGCAGTATGTACTAAATTCCATGCACCCATAAAATGACTATTAGTGTTTCCAAAACTAAATGAACCCCATTGAAGTATTTCAATAATTTTACCTCTATCACCACCATTACCGAAACGCCATCCATCTAAGGTACCCGTGATTGTAAGATTGTAAATACCAGGACTTGAATAAGTATGAGTTTTTTCAGCTTGATNCCATGATGTAATTGTATCCGAATTTCCATCACCCCAATTAACATCAAAATTATATGTACCAGTTTGTATTAATGGAAGAGAAATTTGTGAGGAATTAGATACTCCTGATATTTCGGTATTCCAAATCGACAAAAATGCATTGACATTATCCAATTTAAGATATGAATTCATTTTGAAATCTGGTTTATGATGATATACTTCAGTGATGGATAATTCAGTTGTAGATGATACATTTGTAGATGACAAGTCATTAGACAATATTTCATCCATTTCAATAGTATTAGGTTCTATATTTGGTGTAATCAGAAATTCTTTTTGGTCAATCTTATTATTTGAATTGTCATTTGATTTTTCAATTCGTTCTATTAAATATGTTTTATTATCTGATTTCATATCAATTGAATTACTATCATATGAATTATATTGAGAAATTGATACTGAGAGAGAAGCAATTAACATAGCTAAAAGAAAAATACTTAATATTTTACTCCCTNNAGGTATCATANTATTATTATNACNTTCATTATNATATTTAAAAATATATGCNNTTGGCAGTCATAGATACATNATTTTTATTTAAACAATTTAAAATATAAATCATTNNTNTTCATTNATAANTACCTTAANTTTACGTCTNTGNGATAACATTCCNGCNACTAANCCACCTACAAAAATGATAACAACAACAGTCAATGATGCATCTTGGATGTCAAATGGTGATGCTGGTATTTCCGAACTGTCAGTGGAGTCTGATGACTCAGTTGTTTCAGATGTTTCAGATGTTTCAGATGTTTCATTAGGATCAAAAACTGTAATTTTAACTTCATCATAGATCATATTAAAAGATAAATCGTAGACTTGTATAATCAGAATATAAACCCCAAAGTTTAGTATATCGATATTTAACATGAGGACACCATTTTCCCATGATGTAGTTGGGATGTATATGGAACCATTTAAAGTNACATTATACACATGAGGTCTCAAGTCATATAGGGTATAGATAATTGTTTGATTTGCACTACCTAAAGGATATGAGATATCTGATGAAGAATTAATTGTTGGAGCGACTGTATCTTGAATAGTGATTGTAATTGTGTCTTGAATTACATCNCCACTGCTNTGATTNAGAAGTAGTGTATAAACATATACACCAATTTCCAAATTAAATATTTGAATAGAAATTCGATCATTAATATTTTCTGTCACGTTTTGTAGTAGAGTTTGATTGAGATAAAGAGTATATGAAGTAAAATTTTGATTTANCAGTTGCCATTCAATTGTGGTATTTTCGAAACCATATTCAAGATTTAAATCTGATGGAAATGTTATTGTTTCTGATACAAATACTAAAACTTGATCTGTGGTATTTAACATGAATAGATCGTATAAAGTAATCTCAAAAAGATAAACGCCTGCATCTAATTCGATTATATCATAAATTATAGANCCATTATCCCATGACATATCTTCTATTACAAGTGAACCATTAACTTTTAGATCGTAAGTATGAGGTTCAAGATCTCCTACAGTCCAATTTAATGTATATCCAATTGCACCAGATAAAATGTATAAATCATCTGGAGAAGTTATGTCTGGTGCTTGATTATCATAATAACCACCATCAGTAATGGACCATCCGAAAGTATCAATAATATACTGACGAGATGAATTAGAATATATAGAGTAGGTAGATAAACCTGCATGAAATGTTACGCTAATTTGTAATTCTAATTGACTCCATTTAATTAATATTTGATCATAAATTAGTGTATCCAATTTGACATTAAGAAACATATTTGTCATTTCTGTTACCGAAGAGACATTCCAATTTGAAATATTATATTTGAATGAAATTGCTCCTTGAAATGTTGAATGCATGTCGGTGACTTTTGAAACATCCCAATTTGAAATATCTTGATTAAAACTTTCTGCNTNTAAAAACATAGATCTAATTGTTNTCAACGAAGAAGTATTCCAATTACCTATNGCACCGTTGAAAGAAGAAGCTCCTTGAAACATTTGTCGCATACCAGTAACTGATGATGTATCCCANTTGTTTAAATCTTGATNAAATNATGTTGCTCCATAAAACATTTGATACAGAGTTGTTACTTGAGAAGTATTCCAATTATTTAGGTCTTGATTAAATGATGTTGCTCCTTGAAACATTTGATACATAGTATATTACTTGAGAAGTATTCCAATTTCCTACATCTCCATTAAAAGAAGAAGCTGATTGGAATGTGCCATAAAAGTCTGTTACTTGAGAGGTATCCCAATTATTTAGGTCTTGGTTGAAATTATCGGCACCATTAAACATATTTCGCATAGTTGTAACTTTTGAAGTATCCCAATTTCCGATATCTTGATTAAATGAATTTGCTTNAGAGAATGCTGACCACATATTAGTAACTGACGAAGTGTTCCAAGTAGTTATATTTCGATTAAAATTACCCGCATTTTTAAAAATATCTTTTATACTCGTTACTGAAGAGAGATCCCAATTATCTAAATGTTGATTAAATGCTGATGCCCACTCAAATGTACTATCCATTTTAGTTACTTTAGAAGTATCCCAATCATTTAATGGTTGATTAAATGAGGTTGCAGATCTAAAAGTATCACTCATTTGTGTTACTTTTGAAGTGTCCCAATCACCAATATCTTGGTTAAATGAAGTTGCGCCAAAAAATACACTATTCATTTGTGTTACTTTAGAAGTATCCCAACCATTTAATGGTTGATTAAATGAGGTTGCAGATCTAAACATTTGATTTAAAGATGTAGCTGAAGACATATCCCAATTATTTAATGGTTGATTAAATGCGTGTGCATCTCTAAACATTTGATTTGGAGATGCAACATTTGAAACATCCCAATCGCCAATAGCACCNTTGAAAGAAGTGGCTCCTTGAAACATTTGTTGCATATTAGTAACTTTTGAAGTATCCCAGTCGTTTAGATCTTGATTAAATAAAGTTGCTCCATAAAACATTTGATACATAGTGGTTACAGATGAAACNTCTAAGTTGTTTAGATCTTTATTAAATCCAGTTGCAGATNTAAACATTTGGTACATAGTGGTTACTGATGAGGTATCCCATGAGTCAATATCTTGATTAAATGAAGTTGCTCCAAAAAACAATGCCCACATNTTTACTACATTCCCAGTATCCCAATTGTTCAAAGGTTGATTGAATGCTATTGCTAAATCAAAGATACCTCCCATAGTAGTTNCGGATGAAGTATTCCAATTATTTAAAGGTTGATTGAAAGTCCCTGTATTTCTAAATGTCTTGAATAATGATGTAACTTTTGAAGTATCCCAATTATCAAGGGATTGATTAAAATTAGTGGCACCCTCAAATGTTCGTTCCAAAGTAGTAATTGTGGATGTGTTCCAAGAGTTCATTGAACCATCACCTCCAAGGTTAGTGCAACTTCTGAAAGTCTGATAAAATGAAGTCGTACTAGTAAGATCAGGTGCATCAGTGGCGGTAAGCACTAAATTGTTGGCACCATAAAAATGACTGTTAGTATTACCAAAACTAAATGAGCCCCACTGAATAATTTCTAATAATTTATTTCGATCTCCACCATTATTGAAACGCCATCCATCTAAAGTCCCAGTTATTGTAAGATTGTAAATACCTGATGTAGTATAGGTATGTGTAATCTCAGATTGATCCCATGATGTAATTGAGTCTGAATTTCCATCACCCCAATCTACATCAAAATTATATGTCCCACTTGCAATCAATGGAAGAGTTATTTGTGTAGAATTAGATAAGCCTGCAATTGCGGTATTCCAAATAGACAAAAATGCATTTGCATTATCTAACTTAAGATAAGAATTCAATTTAAAATCAGGTTGGTGATTGTATAAATTATTAGTTTCTAATACAATATGAGTATCATCTTCTTCATTTGATGATATATCTTGATT
Organism: Candidatus Heimdallarchaeota archaeon; assembly: GCA_002728275.1. Lineage (GTDB taxonomy): Archaea > Asgardarchaeota > Heimdallarchaeia > Heimdallarchaeales > Kariarchaeaceae > Kariarchaeum > Kariarchaeum pelagium. The sequence goes on along the minus strand of PBWW01000010.1, from coordinate 11,307 downwards.
TTGAGGATTAATATTAAGGGTAGGCTCATGAATATTTTTTAATTGATTGAAGTTTGATTTTAATTCATCATTTNTATTTTTAGTATTTTCAATATAGTATGATTTTTCCTGAGATTCAATAGTTCTATTATTTTGATCATCTGAATTTAATTGTGAAGATGAAACTAAGATAGAAGAGGTAAGTAAAACAAAAAGGATAACACTTAATATTTTACGATTAATTTTCATTATATAAAATAAATTCACGATAATATTTAAAATTTATAAAATTGAACGTTATGGTTATAGAAATAGAATTTTGATTTTAATGAATAAATACAATACCCATTTANAATTAAGGTAAAAATTTTTACTTTAATGCATAATGATGAAAAATATATTAAGGATTTATTAAATATATATATATTTAGCAATATAGATTATGCATAATTAATTGTTTTTAGCGCCTCTATACAACATATATAATTGTTTAATTAAAATACTAAAAAGGTAAGAAAATTATAACCTTACATATACTTTTTAAAGTAGAAATCATATTATATTATAGGGATTAACATGACAGATGTNACCATGATTAATTTAAAAATCTTAAGACTCTTAGGTGAGGGCGACTCAAAGACACCAAGTCAAATTATAGTGAAATTACCTGAACATTCAAAGAAAGATATTAAATATTCAATCAGAAGGTTAAGAGAAAAAGGTCTAATAAAAGTAATACCAAATTTATTAGATATGAGAAGAGTTTTCTATCAATTATCCGAACCAACTGAAGTTTCTTTTGAAGGAGTTAAAGTGAAACAAGAGGAACTAAGTCTATTTATGGAATTATCAAACTCAACCATAACCCCAAATGCCACATTAAAAGATATGCAGACTGCAGCTAATGTTTAATTATTGTCATTTATTAATTAAGAACAAACAATACAATAGAAACTATCTAAATTGAGTAAATTTGTAAATATTTGTGATACCTGCAGAGGTTTATACAGAAAGAAGAAAAAAATTAATGAAATTATTGGGGACAGGAGTAATTGTGATACCTCCAAATCCAAAAATGAAATACTCTCAAGATAAATATTTCAAGTATAGACCCAATTCAAATATATTTTACTTATCAGGAATGATACAAGAAGATACAATAATTGTATTGGACAACATTTCTAAAAAATCNTATTTATTTTTATTAGATCAAGATTATGATTACCAGCGTTGGCACGGTAGGAAAATAGATAGGGAATATGCAGGAGAATTATCAAATTTCATTTTTGTATATCCAATACATGAGTTAAAACAAAAATTATTAGANTTACTCAAGTCAGANGATACCTTGTATTATCAATCAGGTGTAAATTTACAGTATGATAGAATAATTGAAGAGGTTGAAAATGAAATTGAAATTAAAATAAAAGACCCCTCCCCATCAATTGATACATTAAGATTATTTAAAGATGAATATGAAATAGAGTTATTAAAAAAATCTGCNAGTATAACAGTAAATGGNCATTTAGAAGCTATTAGGAAAACAAAAATCGGGATGAAAGAACATGAAATTGAGTCAATATATACAGGATATTTCCACTTTAATGGAGCAATTTTACCCATGCATCAAGCTATTGTCGCAAGTGGCGAGAATGCAATTTATTTACACCATATGGCATTTACAAGACAAATTCAAGATGGAGATTTAATTTTAGTAGATACAGGTTGTGAATATATGGGCTACACAACAGATATAGCTCGAACTTGGCCAGCCAATGGAAAGTATTCAAAAAGTCAAAAAATGATTTATGAAATTGTACTAAGGACTCATAAGATATGTTTAGAGAAGGTAAAACCTTATGTCAAATTCAGNGACATACATGAAACTGCAGTGATNGANTTAACAAAAGGATTGATAGAACTTAAAATTATAAATGAGTCATTGGAAGATGCGATTAACAATGAAAGCTACAAAAAATATTTCATGCACTATATTGGACATTTTATTGGATTGGATGGCCATGATAGTTTAACGACAAATCGAGAGGAAATTACATTGACACCTGGAATGACAATCACTATTGAGCCAGGACTTTATATTTCGGACGAAAAAGACATACCAGAAATATTTAGAAATATAGGAATAAGAATAGAGGACAATTTGTTAATAACAGAAACAGGAATGATAAATTTGTCTAAAGACTTACCTATTGAAATTGAAGAAATTGAGAATTTAATGATTAAGTAATACAAAAATGATTAAGAATTTTTTAAAATCTCTTTCAAATCTACTATTGAGGGCACTATTAATGGATCAATATTGGTTAATTCAGCAATTTTAACTGAAATATAATCCAATTGCCAAGTTAAATCTAATTGTGATACTAACAAATCATCATATATAGACGACATTTCGATAACATCACCTACTTTATCGATATTATTTCGAAGAAAATCAATATGAATTGTGGTACGAGTATTTTCAATTGGACTTCTTAATAAAAATAACAAAATTTCATCTGAGGATTTTGAGTCAAATCCCACAATACCATTATGTGAAAACTCTGGGCTAATAAAAAAAGCAGAATGGACCTTTGAATTTTCATTTAGTTGACATCTAAATCTCAAACCCACATTTGAAAATGAAGAGGCACTAATTATGATAGGAAATTTAGTGACAATGCGATTACTTATTTTATCTAAATCATCTAAATTCATAGATTTTGATGAATTTGAAATTTGAGTTAACTGTGTAGAGCTGATTGCAGGGATCATTAATGATTGGTGGACCAATCCAAATAAAGAACCAAATAAATATGGAAATGCTACTCTTGGAGCAATACCTTCAGGTACAGCGATAAATTTTAGTGAATGAGTTTTTGCCAATTCTTTCATTTTACCTCCAGAGCTAATACAAATTGGTTTCAATCCCATCGAAACTAGTTGTTTCATGGAAGATAAAGTTTCTTCAGTATTTCCGGAATATGAAATGACTATACTATGCCATTCATCATTGACAAAAGATGGTATCTCGTAATCTTTATTTACGTAAATTTGTTTGGATGAATATTGTTGGGCAATGATATAGATATAATCTGCAGATATTCCAGACCCACCCATACCACATATTATCAGTTTATCAAAGTCAATTGAAGATGTTTTTGATACTAATTGGCTATCTATGAAATTTTGTCCAGATTTTTTTATTTCCGCATATAGGTCGAGGTATATCTCTTTAGGAACAGACACATATACCACTTTAAATTATGATTTAAAATAATTTATGATCAAGTTCAGTATCAGACTAAATATAAATTGATGGCAAAAGCGATATATTAATACATTTAGCGCTAATGATTTTTCACTAGAACAATTAATTAGAGCGTCTTAAGGTATAATTGTAATTTAAATAATATTTTTTTAAATATTAAAGACCCAATCAATGTGTTTTATGATAAAAATATGATAAAATGTATAATATATTATGATATTTCGTGGCATTAAAATAATTGAGAAATTTACATCATTAGTAATGACACTAAAAGTAGGAATTAATGGATTTGGTCGAATAGGCAGACTAGTTTTAAGACAATTAATGAAAATGCAAAAAGATGGAAGAAATATAGATGTGGTTGGAATAAATGATTTAGCACCTATTGAGACATTGGCACATCTTTTTGAATTTGATAGCGTACATGGAAGATTTGATGGTACTGTTGAAGTAGATACAGAGCACATGATATTAAAAATAAATGAGGATGATTTTCAAACATTTTCAGAGAGAGATCCCTCAAAATTACCATGGGGGAAATTGAACACAGATATTGTAATAGAATGTACAGGTTTTTTTAGAGATAAAGTTGGAATGATGAAACATTTAGAGGCAGGAGCGAAAAAAGTCATACTATCTGCACCGGGTAAAGATGTAGATATAACTATTGTCATGGGAGTTAATGATGAGCTATATGATAAAAATAAACATAATCTGATATCTAATGCGAGTTGTACTACTAATTGTCTTGCTACGACTATAAAGGTGTTAGATGATAGTTTTGGATATTTGAGTGGCACTATGACAACNATTCACGCNTATACAAATGATCAAAATATGTTAGATGCAGTGCATAAAGATTACAGACGAATGAGGGCAGCAGCCGTTAACATGATACCGACTACAACAGGTGCATCAGATGCGGTAGGATTAGTTTTACCTCACCTTAAAGGAAAAATTGATGGATTAGCAGTTAGAGTGCCAACCCCAAATGCATCATTAGTTGACATGACATGTAGACTAAAAGGAAGAGTAAGCAAATCAGATTTAGAACAAGCATTTAGATTTGCATCTGAAAATAATATGAAAAATATTTTAGATTATGAATGGAGAAGTTTAGTATCATCAGATTTTATAGGAAATCCTAATTCTAGTATTGTCGACTTCCCTACTTTGAAAGTTATAGAGGAAGCCGATGATTCAACGTTAGTAAAAGTACTTAGTTGGTATGACAATGAATGGGGATATTCTGCGAGAACNGCAGATTNAGTATGGATGATTTATGAACAAGGNTTTTAAAAAATAGGCGAGNAAAATGGCAAGTAGAAATTTACCTGAAAGAATAAGTAGACTAAATGAGTTGACATCCAATTTGTGGTGGTCATGGAACCATGAGGGAAGAGAATTGTTTAGGCAATTAGATAGACAGTCATGGTTAAGGACACGCCATAATGCATATAGGATGCTTAATGAGATTTCAGATGAAGTTCTATTAGCAAAATCTAATGATGAAGATTTTTTAAAATATTATGATGATACGATTATTGCGTATGATAAATATTTAATGAAAGACCAAAAGTGGTATTCAAAAAATTATGAGCTAAATAATCACCACATAGCATATTTTAGTATGGAATTTGGGATACATCAATCATTACCAATTTACTCGGGCGGATTAGGAGTTTTGGCAGGAGACACTATAAAGGAAGCATCGGATTTGGGAGTGCCAATGGTTGCAATAGGATTTCTATATGGAAGAGGGTACTTCACTCAACGAATTCCTTCACATGGTTGGCAAGAAGCAATTTCAGAACCAATTAATATGGAAAATGTTCCACTAAAGGTTGTGAAAGACAATAATGGGGATCTTTTAAAGCTAAAGGTGACTGTTGGAAATGATATTATCAAAGTAATTGCCTGGCAATTAAAAGTAGGAAATGTTGAACTCTATTTATTAGATACAGACATAAATGATAACAAACCATGGTATAGGACATTATCCCATAGGCTATATGGTGGAGATCAAGAAATGAGGATAAATCAGGAAATCGTATTGGCAATAGCAGGAGAAGAATTATTACACGAGCTGAAATATCAACCTAAAGTATGGCATCTAAATGAGGGACATTGCGCATTCATATCAATCAAAAGAATGTTACGAGAGATTGAAAAAGGGTTAGATTATACAGATGCATTTGAAGTCGTGAAAAAATCAACTGTATTTACAACACATACCCCTGTACCAGCTGGACATGATGCGTTCCCATTAGATTTAGTTGAAAATAAATTAAATTATCTGATAGATAGATTAGGGATAGATAAAAAACAATTTTTTGATTTAGGCGTTAACATTGAAGGAAATGATAATAGATTCAATATGACTATTTTAGGAATAAATACAGCACATATTGTCAATTCAGTATCCCAATTGCATTTAGAGGTTACCAAAAATATGTGGAAAGAAATACTTACTAAAAATTATGAAAATACCAAAATCATTGGTATCACAAATGGAATTCATTCCCCTACATTTATAGCAGGCAAAATGAGGAAATTATATGAAAAATACATATCTGAAAATTGGATTGATGAAATAGATAATCAAATGATTTGGGATAACCTTGATCAAATCCCTAATAATGAATTTTGGGATTCCCATATGAAAAATAAAATTAGACTAATTGAATATATAAGAGAATATGCAAGAAGAAAAAGAAAAAATAAACAAATTGGTAGTGAACAAATATTGGCATCGGGTGCATTTTTAGATCCTAAAGCCTTGACAATCGGATTTGCAAGAAGATTTGCAACATACAAGAGAGCGAATTTAATATTCAAAGATATTAATAGAATACGAAAAATAATGAATAATGAGGATATGCCAGTACAAATTATATTCGCAGGTAAAGCACATCCTGCTGATGATCCTGGAAAACATTTAATCCAATCAATATATAGAGAAGCATTGTCTGAAGAAAATTTAGGTAGGGTGGCATTTGTAGAAGATTATGATTTACATTCTGCTAAATATTTAGTTCAAGGAGTAGATATATGGCTAAATACGCCATTAAGACCATATGAAGCATCTGGGACATCCGGTATGAAAGCAGCTCAAAATGGAGTTCCTCATTTTTCAACGTTAGATGGTTGGTGGGTAGAATGTGCAAATCATGGTATAAATGGCTGGGTAATTAGTGATGGTATTGAAATGGAGAATGCAGATGAACAAAGTATGTTAGATTCTGAAAACTTATATGACATTTTAGAGAATGAAATAGTACCTTTGTATTATAATAGAGACAAGAAAAATATTCCAAATGAATGGATAAAAGTTACGAAGAGATCAATTTATGATAGTATTAGTTTGTTTTCTTCGAAGAGAATGTTGAAAGAATATGTAATGAAAATGTACAGACCCACGATTGATTAGTAATTAAGATCGCTTATTCTCAATTGTGAGTTGCTTTAATTGAGCCATATAATCAAGATTTAAGTCTTCAAATTTAAACCTCCATTGCCAATTTCCCTCAGAAGTACCTGGTAAATTCATCCTATGAGTAGTGTCAAGCCGCATGATATCCTGTAGTGTAAATATAGAGATAGCTGCTTTTGAGGAAGATGCTAATTCAAGAAAAATAGATATAATATCATTTTGAGTACTATTAGAATAATTAAAGACATGGTTTTTAATTTCTTCAGATTGGTTACCCCACCAACCTATTGTTGTATCATTATCATGAGTGCCGATATATACTACACAATTAGGAGAATAATTATGAGGTAGAAACTCATTTTTTGAGTCTTGAGTATCAGAAAATGCATAATGTAAAATTTTCATACCTGGAAATTGAAAATCATCCCTTAATTCTTTCACAGACTCTGTTATAAAACCAAGATCTTCAGCTATAAATGGTAAGTCCCCCAATTTGTCATTTATATGATGAAAAAAATCACGACCTGGACCTTTTTTCCAAGTTCCATTGATTGCATTTTGATCTTTACCTGGTACACACCAATATGCATCAAAACCTCTAAAATGATCCAAACGCAGAATATCTACTAAATTTAATGAATTTTTTATTCGGGATAGCCAAAAATCATAAATTTTAACGTACTCAAATTCCCAATTGTAAAGAGGGTTCCCCCAAAGTTGCCCGGTAGAGCTGAAATAATCGGGTGGAACACCAGCTTGATATTTAAGTGTTCGATCAGAATTTAAAAAATATAGACTTTGATTTAACCACACATCTGCAGAGTCATGGGCTACAAAAATTGGCAAATCACCAATTATAGAAATCCCATGATTTTTGGTATACATTTTAATTTTAGACCATTGTTCATAAAAAATATATTGAGTAAAATCATGAAAATCAATCTTAAAGGAAAATTCGTTTTGAAATTTAGAGACTGAAGACGATACTGGATCACGATATTTGGAGTCCCAGAGATACCAGGGTAGTTCACTATGAGCTTCTTTTAGTGCCATATAAGTTGAGTACCCACTCAACCAGTCATTATTTGTTTTTTTGAAGGCTTGAAAATTAGGATTACTGTAATCAAAGTTTCTTGATGCTTCTTTTAAAATTTTAAATTTAAATTTTTTTACCTTGGCAAAATTAATATATCGTGTATTAAATTTTTCATTTAAATTTGAGGAAGAAATTAAATTTTGTGCAATTAAATCATCAATCGATATGAGTAAAGGGTTACCTGCAAACGAAGAAAGGCTTTGATATGGACTATCACCATATCCGGTCGGCCCTATTGGCAAGATCTGCCAATATTTTTGTGCATTATCTTTTAGTAACTCTAAAAATTTGATTAAATTTTCGCCTAAATCTCCTATGCCATATTCGGATGGAATTGAGGTCGGATGTAATAATATACCTGAACCCCTTGAAAAACGAGACATCTATAGCTACATTATTGAGCTTGTGTTCAAAGTATATAAAATATACTTGATGAATAAGACGATTAAATATTTAATTTTTCATAATTCATTTAGATCTAATTTAGTTGTCAATTCTTTGTATCGATTTCTAACAGTGACTTCAGTTACTGTTGCGGCTTCAGCAATTTCTCTTTGAGTTCTACGTTCACCTTCACCCATTCCTGCAATATATAAAGCAGCTGCAGCTAATCCAGTAGGGTCTTTTCCTGTAGTTATGCCTTTACGTTTAGCCAAATTGACTAAATCTATTGCCTTTCTTGCAGTAGTTCCTGTCAATTTTAGATCGGCTGAAAAACGACTTATATAATCAGTAGGAGATGCTAAAGGGATCTTTAATTTTAACTCAACTAAAAGGAGTCGGTAACAACGACCTAACTCTTTTTTACTTATACGACTATGTTTGGCCATTTCGTCTAGAGTTCTTGGCACACGTCTTTGCCTCGCAGCGGCATAAGCAGATGCTACAACCATAGCTTCAATTGATCTACCCCTAATCAAGTTATTTCTAATAGCGTTTCGATATATCACTGATGCGGTTTCTTTGACTCCTTTTGGCAAGCCCAATTGTGAACCTATTCGATCTAATTCATTCATAGCTTGAACCAAATTTCGATCTTGGCTAGAACTTATTCGTGCTCTCGCATTCCATTTTCTTAAACGATAGAATTGAGATTTTTGAGTGGGGGATAATTTGTTTCCTTGACCATCGATGTTTTCATTGCCAATTTTAGTAGATAATCCTTTATCATGTAAATTTATATTCATAGGTGAGCCTATACGACTTTTTTTGGCATTGTCTACAGCATTATAAGAACGCCATTCAGGGCTATCATCGATAATTTGATCAGATATAATCATACCACATTCGGCACAAATATAATCACCTCTTTGATAATCTTTGACTATAGTTTTCCCACCACAATCGGAACAATAATTTTTTTCATTTTCAAGGCGGTCTAAATTATCTTTTGAGTCAAAATTATTCATCATATTTCATACCCCCATATGAAATTAGATTAAAAGTTGAAGTAGTTCTTCAAATATTCGAATCTATAATCTGTTCTTTATTGAATTATTTAAATTAAACCTTCGAATATAATGAGATTACTCAAATAATTAAAGTTTGAAGATATAAATTAATAAATAACATAAATTAGTTATTTATGGTATAACATACTAGGTGTGGAAGGCAGAAGTACATGGATCAAAACAAGCGTACAAAATTCTTAAGGGAATTATTTGGATGGTGGGAGCAAAATAAAAGAATATTACCATGGAGAGAAACCAAAGATCCGTATAAAATAATGGTATCTGAATTTATGTTGCAACAAACACAAGTGAACAGAGTTATAGATAAATACAATATATTTGTAAAAAAATACAGTAATCTTGAAAGTTTAGCAAAAAGCAAAAAAATTGACTTGCTGAAATTATGGCAAGGATTAGGATATAATAGAAGAGCATTATGGTTAAAAGATGCTGCAATTGAGATACTGAAAATGGGTAGGTTCCCATCTCATAAAGAAGAATTGATAAAATTAAAAGGAATTGGAGAATATACCTCGAGAGCGATACCTATTTTTGCATTTAATAAGGATTATGCAGCAGTGGATACAAATATTAAGAAAATATTGCTATCAGAAAATTTTATTCATAGAGATGATGGAGAAAAAGAAATACAACGTTTAGCAGATAAATTAATGCCCAAAGGTAGTTCAAGAGATTATCACAATGCAATGATGGATTTGGGATCCAGTGAAAAATATAAAAATACAATTCATGTAAATCGTACAAAAATTCAGAAATTTAAGAATTCAAATAGACAAGTACGTGGTAAAATAATTAGTATTTTGGTGAATAATCCAATTATAAATTATGATACTTTGTTTAAAGAAATAAAAAAAGATATGATATATTTTGATCAATTAAGATTTGATAAAATAATTGAAAAATTAGAAAAGGATAAATTAATAACTTTTGATGGAAAGAAGATTACAATAAATTAATTATTTAAATTAATGTTTAATAAAAATAATGTATTCTCGAGATATGATTAGGAGCTTTGGTAATTATATCTGAGAGAGAGGTTGCATTAAAATTAGACGAGGATGATAAATTAAAGCATTTTAGAGAAAAATTCCATTTCCCTGATTATGTAGATGATATAATATATCTTAATGGAAATTCTTTAGGATTACAACCGAAAGATACTGAAAAATATGTTTTGAAAGAACTTAAAGACTGGAAAAAATATGGTGTAGAAGGGCATTTTGAGTCTGAAACCCCCTGGTTACCTTATCATGAATTTTTATCTAAACCTATAGCAAAAATAGTTGGTGCGATGGACGATGAAGTAGTCATAATGAATACCTTGACTGTAAATTTACATTTACTCATGGTTTCATTTTATAATCCAAAAGGAAAGAGGAATAAGATTTTAATAGAAAAATCAGCTTTCCCCTCAGATATATATGCGATAAAGTCACAAATACAATTTAGAGGATTAGATCCAAAAGAGGTATTAATCGAATTAGAAAATGATATGGATGTAGAGATCAGTAATCAAAAAATAAAAGAAATAATTGAGATGAATAAAGATACATTATCATTAATTATGTTGGGAGGAGTCAACTATTATAGTGGTCAAACATTTGACATGAAATCAATCGTTGAATGGGGCCATAACTATGGAATTACAGTTGGATTTGATTTAGCACATGCAGTTGGAAATGTTGAATTAAATTTACATGATTGGAACGTAGATTTTGCAGTATTCTGCACATATAAATATTTAAACTCAGGCCCAGGAAGTGTTGGAGGAGTATTTATTCATAGAAAAATGATAAACAAAAATGTGCATAGATTCGCAGGTTGGTGGGGACATGATAAAGAAACTAGATTTTTGATGGAAGAGAACTTCAAACCTATTAATACAGCAGAGGGATGGCAATTAAGTAATCCTCCAATATTGTCATTAGCAGCAATTTTAGCATCTATGGAAATATTCGAAGAGGCTAAAATGATTAATTTAATAGAAAAAAGAAAAAAAATGATTAAATTTGCAAGGGAAATATTGTTAGAGTTAGATGATAAAATTATAATTATT
>PBWW01000009.1 GCA_002728275.1 Candidatus Heimdallarchaeota archaeon | reverse complement strand
TTATATTGGTACCACCTAATGACAATGTGTTATTTATATCCATCCTCATTAAATTGATTACATCTGCTCTTCCTTCGACCAATATAATTTGGTTTGAATTATACACATTCGGCCCTGCACTTAACTCATTTTGTCCGAATATAATCGGTTTTTTCTTTTTTAGTTCATTATAAACCATATTTTTTAACTTGCTATTATTTTGATCATCTAAATTAAATTTAGATAGTATTTCATTTATTCTGTCATCACTCAAAATATCTAAACCTTATTTCTTAGTAATTAGTTAATTTAAATTTTCAATCTTACATTGGGAATATTTTTACTGCTAATACTGGGCAATCATCCTCACAAGCTAAACAATCTATACAATCATCTTCTCTTGCAGGAGCAGCTTTTTCTGTAGATGCGGCATGTCCTTCATAATCTACCCACTCAAATACTTCTTCAGGGCAGACATCTACACACGCACCGTCACCAATACAAATATCAAAATCTACTGCTACATGAGATCCATGAATTCCTAACTTTTCTGGAGGATTAAATTCTCCCCAAATGTCGTATCCATATTCTTCATGTTTACCAGTAATTTCTAGTTTTTGTTTAAAATCAGGGTCAATAGTGGCCATGACTTATCTTCATTCTAATCATTTATAAGTATTTTTGAGTCGTATATTTTAAAACTCCTCCTAGTTCGGTCACACGAACTAATGACAGATTTTAGTATTTAAGATATTTTATTATAATTAATTTATTAAATTTCTTTAAAATTATTTATTATTTCTTGATACACATTTTTTATAATTTCTATGTCTAAATCTTCTCCCAATATACTTATTCGGCAATATCTCTCGTTTTTTATTTTTGTGTATCCTATTTTTAATGTTCTATTTTGTTGTATCTTTGAAATAAACTTAGTATTTATTTCATGATTTATATGTTTAAAACATACTACGCCTAACTTTGATCCCGGGTGTAAGTATAAATCGGGATTGTTATTTATCATATTTTTTAAAATGTCCGCAAGAATAATATTTCTAGTAATTAGTTTTGAAATTCCATCTAATCCATAAAATTGAATATTCATCCATATCATAATACCTCGCCATTTCCTTGATAAAGCCATTCCATAATCTGAAAAATTTTTCATTATTTTTGTATCAAAATTAAAATATGTATCCTCTAAGTATTCTGCTTTATAAGAAAATGCGTTTTTTAANAAATCTCCATTTTTTAATAAAGTCAAACCNCCCTCCATCGGAGTGAATAGCCACTTATGTGTGTCTACAACTATCGAATCTGCAAGTCCTATTTTCTTAATATGTTTACTTATGCTATGGTTACTCAAAATCGCAAATCCTCCATAAGAGGCATCAATATGAAACCATAAATTATATTTTTTGCTAATATCATTTAATCCAATAATATCATCAATTGACCCCGAATTCGTAGTTCCCACATTCCCAATTATCATAATTGGTATTAATTTGGGGTTCTTTAAATCATCTTCAATTGTTGATATTAATATGTCTTTATCAATTTCCAGATATTCATTTGTATCAATTATTCGCAAACTATTTCTCCCTAATCCCAACATCATCATNGCTTTTTTAATACACAAATGTGTCTGATCNGAGCAATATACTATCGGTCTTTTATTATTAATCATACCTAATTTTTTGACATCCCAAGGTAATTTCGCAACTAAACCTGAATAAATCGCCTGTAAATTAGCATCACTTCCTCCTATAGTAAAAGATCCAAAAAATCCCCCTTCATACCCTAGCATTTGACCAATCCATTTGACTACTAAACCTTCAATAGCCGTTGCAGATGGTGATCCAATACTATTTCCTAAATATTGATCAAATATTGGTACCAACATATCTCCTAACTTAGATACATTGGTCGGTGATCTAGGTATATATCCGAAAAAATTATTATTTTCATAATTGAACCCAGGAACTATTTTTAATTTTATAGTTTCCAGAATCTCTTCAATATTTTTTCCTTCATTAGGTAATTCTGTATATATCTCTTCTTCAATTTTAATGAAATCATCAAATGTGTTTANTTCGTGATTAGAGTCTTGATCTAACATTCCAAGAATTAAATTTTTAGAATTTAANAACATCTCCCAAAATTTTTCATTTTCTAATTTTTTGGGTTTAATTATCGAATTAAATTTTNTTTCATTTTCGTCCGATAACTCCATTTTTCACTATAAACAAACATAAATTTAATTCTGTCTAATGGATGATGTTTATGTCTATTATTTATTCATTCTAAAATAATTTATATTTATTAGTCAATCAAGCTATTTTTTAAATGAATGCAAAATTGAACATACATGATAAACCGTTTTGAAATGTCATTAAAAATTTATATTTTAATTATAGTTTTTCAAAATATATCATTTATTATCTCATATATCCACCCAGATTTGTCTATTGTACTTCCATACAATCTTGATATTTTATTTTCCCCCTTACTAATTTTTTCATTTATTGATTTATTAAAAAATGAAATAAAAATAAGAAAATATCTTATTATTTTTCTAATAATCTCATGGGTTTTAATTCGTTCAATAATTCAATTTGTGTTAATCCCATCTATTACCATTGATAATAATCTCTCTGCTGAAATAATTTCTTCTAATTTTTCTATGTTCACTTATGGTTTAATATCATTAATTTTTCTTTCATCACTTTTCATCTTCTTAGTTCTATTTTACATCCAATTCAATTATAGGCCAANTTTTCCTATATTTGCCATTTTTGTTTTAATAAATTTTATTATCTCCTTCTTTATTTTTATTATTGCTACATTAAATTACCAAGTTTTCAATACTGTAACGCTTGAAAATATTGCTATTCTTGTTTCAATAAAATTATTCTTAATGCCTTTCTTAGCACTAACNGCATATCTNGAACTATTGTTTAAATTTAAAATTANCAATTTGAGAAAAACAATTTAAAATATATATTTAATTATTTACCATTATCTTCAGATTGAAATAATTGATAGCTTTAAACAAGTAATGGGCCAATTCTTTTCGAATATGTGCGTATTTTTCATTATACTTTTTCTATTTACAAATAATATTTCTGCCCAATCTCCCGTTCCAATAATACCTTCCGAAGATGATCGAATTTATCCTGGTTTATATTGGGGTGCAGCAGGTATTACAAAAGGTCTTTTAGAATTAAGATCGATGCCACATATTAATGACTCATTAGAAAATGAATTCATCCCATTTAAATTGGATGAGATTATAACAAAATCACTAAATGGTATTTGGGAAAGTCGAATGCAAAATTTCAATAATCAAACCATATCCTCATGGCAAAAAGTATCAGGTGCCGACATATATCCCTCTAAAAAATATGGTGCTGCAGGTATTGTGGANATATTCATAGAGGCNTATCTAATCTATAACAATGATACATATCTTCAATGGGCCGAATCCGCAATTAATGAATTATATGCACAAGTACAACATTTTTCTCTCCCACATTGGCCATACGCTTACCCATTCTCTAGGTCTGCAACTGGTATTTATATCACAGATATTAGTTTTGGCAGTTTAGGTATAATTGACTCAACTTTGAATTTATACATGGTTAATAAAAATACTACATTCCTAAATTATGCCATTAATGCAACACAATGGTTGTACAATATCTCATATGATACNGATATTGATGGAGAAATAAATAAAATTATTCCATGGTACCAAAATGATGAGAATTATTCTATTACTTACACATCATATACTCAAGGTAACTCAGGTGCCATTCCTATATTAATCAAGCTTGCAAACGCAACTAATGATGTTAAATGGGCAGACTGGGCTACTTTTATCGCAAAATGGATTTTGAACTTACAAAATACAGACGGTTCATGGGTTCATAACCCTCATAGCACCGTTTTGACAAAATATACTAATTTTGAATTAGGAATAGTTGGTATCATGGAAGGTTTAATTCATTTGATCTCTGAGGAAAATATATCCATTAACTTAACCGATGATCTCAAATATCAAATCATCGATGGCGTACAAAAAGGNACAAATTGGTTAGTGANTTCATTTATTTCAAATGATACACATAACATATTCCCTATTCATGATCTCAGTCAATACGCTAAATATAGTTTATATGAGGGTATGTCTGGTATAACCAAATATCTGCGAATGATTGGTAACCATGCAATTGATATTTCGTCATCAAAAATATCTTCNGTATATATGGCATCATTTGATTGGTTGAAAAATAATGCAATTTATTATTATGAAGATGGAGGTATCAATCTTATGGGGTTCTATTCTTCCACATTTAATGAAAAATATTCTGACCTATCATATGCATACGGTTTAGTTGGTTGTGCTCTNGAACTAATATATATTGCAGTTTATCAATTTGGTGAAAATTATCAAAATTATTTAGACCCGGATTTTCTATCCAACATTGTTAACACAGTTGAATATTACCAACTAGAAAATGGTCTTTGGAATAGGCAAAATTATCCAAATTCTTCAATAGAATTTCCTCCTCAAATTTTTGCTCTTAGCGCATTATTGATCTCATTTATAGGTTTAATTGTCTATCAATACAAAATAAAAAAACCAAATTAAATCAAACTTTATTAGGATTAAGTTTAGTCCTTTCCAATACCACATAAGTCTTTGTAGTTTTTACTCCACTAATATTTCTAATTTTCTCAATAGATGATTTCAATAATTTTTCGGTTTTTGTCTGAAATATACAAATTATGTCTGTATCTCCCGCAGTCTCAAAGATTTGATCAATTCCCTCCTCAATATCATTTATTATTTTATTTTTAACATATGTGGGACTCGAAGTTCCTTCGATAAATATATGTACGACTGCCCAAATCCCTAATACTTGATTTTTGACTATTATTGAAAATTTTTCAATTATATTATTTTCAACTAATTTATTAATTCTTTTTCTAATTGCTCCCTCACTATAACCTAATTTTTCTGCAATTTCTGTATTTTTCAACCTTGAATTTTCTTCCAATAGATTTAGTATACCATTGTCAAGATTATCCAACTTATAATCTACCATATTATATAATTCGATTATCTTACATAATATATAAAATAATTCCGAAGGCCGTACTTAATACATTAATTATAACTTTTTTTAGTTCATGTTATTTTCCTTATCAAAATTATACATCATGATATTTTCTATGTTTAAGTTCAATTTTTCTTTTAAATTTTTTAAATTTTTTTCTTCTTTTGGAGATACCAATAACCAAGATTTTCCTTTNTTTCCNGCTCTACCTGTTCTACCTGATCGATGAAGATATGTCTCAATATCATTAGGNACATCATAATTTATTATATGNCTAACTCCACCAATATCTAAACCTCTTGATACCAAATCAGAGGCAACTAAACAATTCACATAATTTAGTCTAAAATTATCCATTGCCTTTGATCTTTGTCTTTGTGTCAACCCTCCGTGTATTTCTTCTAATTCCAAGCCATCCCGTTTCAAATTTCTTGCAGTGATACGCGTTTCATGTTTTGATTGAGTAAAAATTATTACTTTCTCTANCTCCTCAGATAGTAATAAATTTCTCAACACATCATATTTATCTGCTAAATTTAGTTTATATGCTTCATGTATAATTTCTNAAGGCATTCTCCCATCATCAATATTAATTTCTTGTGGATTATTCATTAATTCTCCAATTATTCCTTCGATTTCCTTTGAAATAGTTGCTCCATAAATTAAAGTTTGTCTCTTATTTTTAATCGGGAGGTATCTCATTAAATCTAAAATATCCACTATGAACCCCAAATCCAAAATGGTATCAACTTCATCCATCACTAACATAGATACTAAGCTCAAATTTATAATNTCCTTCTCAACAAATTTTAGTAATCTACCAGGAGTTGCGATCACGATATCAATAAAATTTTGATTTTGAATTGCTCTGATTTGTTTGCCCTCTCTCGGTCCGGCAAATATATTTACTACATTGATTTCTATACCTATTAATAATTCTTTCAACACAAGATCTACTTGTTTTACGAGTTCCCTTGTTGGCACTAAAATTAATATTGATGGATGATCATGATTTAATTTTGCATTATAAATCCAATTTAGAGTTGGTATCAAATATGCAAGAGTTTTACCCGAACCAGTAGGTGCAATTCCAAGCACATCTCTTTTTTCTAATATCAATGGAATTGTTGCTTTTTGTATTTTAGTAGGCTCTTCAAAATTGAATTTTTTAATGCCTAAAATTACTCTATCATCTAAGTCTAATTCATNAAAAGACATATTTATTCCTCCCTTATTAACTCCGCAATTTTAGTCTTTAATGAGATATAAAATGCAGGAATTATTGAAATTGTTATCATGATGTAGCCGAATATAATTAAGAAATAAGACACATTTGTAGGATATATTGGGAATATTTGGTAAATATTATCTGAGATAATTTTTGTCCATAAATTTTCAGCTACAAACTGTGAAATTTTAAACATGGGATATATCGCAACAGTTCCCATGATCCAACCTTCAAATAAAATCGCAATAATTAATTCATATTTTCTATAACCAAATATTTCTAANAATGCCAGTTCTCTCTGCCTCTCAATAACTGAAATTAACATAGTTGTAAAAATGCTAACTGCTGCGGCAATCAGACCCATAGTTACTAATACATAAATTATTGCTGTTTGACTCTCTGATAATGCCGCTGATCTTGTTTGATAAGAATATTGAGTAAGCGCAATTATTACGTCTTTATTATTNGTATTAAGGTTATCTTGAAATTCTTCTTTGATTAATGGATCTTCTAATAATAATAATAATTTATTTGCAATCATTATTTTTTGATTAGTTATCTCAAAAATTTGATTATTTATTGCATCATTCAAATAATCAAAATCNATAAAAAATGATGAAGAAAATTGAATATCATTTGTTATACCGACTACTGTNGTATTAATTTTTAATCCAAAAAATTCAAAATCAAAACTGTCACCAAGATTTANACCAATAGTACCTTGAATATACCTCGAAATAACAACTTCAGAAGAGTTTTTGGTAAACCATCTTCCATCTAAGAGATTATCATCTGATAGATCGTACATGCTAGTATTATGATAGACTCCAAGCATAAATGTTAACTTATCTGGCCTACCACTCATTTGAACTAAACTATTTACAAAATACTCCGATTTTTTTACCTCTGATAAGTTGGATATTGACTCATCAATTTCTGATAAAGGNTTCCCAATGATATCAAATCCTAATTCTACTTCTACATCATAATATATTCTTTTGTCATAAAAATCTTCTATAGTTCTTCCCACAGATTGCTCTGCATACAATAAAGAACCTGAAAATGTCATAGCTACAGTAAATGCTAATATTGTTAATAATGATCTTGTTCTATTTCTAGTAAGATTTTTTACAGCATTTCTAATTATTTTAATCGGGATATTTCTTGAAAATTTAAAAATTANNCCACTATTTTTTAATTCATTAGTTCTACCTCGCATAGCCTCATAAGGAGTCAATTTTCTTAAATTTGTAACTGCCAAATATGTAAACACATAAGTTACTATGTGTGTGGATATCAAAGTAAACACTACTGTTTGTAAGTTTAGACTATTCGAAAAACCAATCAGCCCCCATTCCTCTGCTAATAATTGGACCATGTAGTTTAAAATCCATTGTGCGAATAATAAACCGAAAATGGTAGAAACTATTGCCAAAATGAAAATCCTCATCATTAATGCTAAAANTATACTATTTTTGCGTACTCCAAAGGAATATAACGCTCCTATTCTTTTCTTCTGCTCATTTACATATCTATTTGTAACAATATAAATAATCACACCTGCAACTAAAAACATGAACATAGACGCAGAATACATATATTCGCTCGTTAATTTCAATGCGTCTAAAACTGCTAATCTAAAACTAGTTTCTCTAACAAACCAAAATAATACNACATTTATGCCATCTTCCCTCAATTGATCTTTCAAAAATTCAGATAAATCTTCCAAATCTTCCATAGATATTTCATATTCAAAGTAAATTGAGATTTCATTTGTTATCAACTCAAGTCCAGCTCTATTAGTCAATCTTTCCATTCCCTCGTATGAAATATATATCGCACCGGATTGTGATAACTCATAATTTGAATATTCAACAGATTTCACCAACCCNGAAATTCTAAATTGTGTTTCACCACCTTTTTGGAATAAAGTTACCACATCTCCAATATCTAATCCTGCTAATTCTGCTAATGAATCCAGTATAACTAATTCTTGTGAATTATTAGGTAAATCTCCTTTTTCTAACTTCAATGCAGAAATATAATTTGGGGATGATTGATTAATCGCCATTACATCTAAATCGATCCATGATCCTTCAGGGATATCTCCTAGTCCCTCNGATCTCATCTTACTACTCTCAAAAATTCTTGACTCGACGACATATTGGGTTTTATCGATACTTAAGAAATTTTCAATATATCTCGATATATTATCTTTCACCGTATTTTCATAATACGTATCAAAAAATATATTGAAATGCGCTAAATTAAATTCATTTTCTTCATATGTCATTATATTTTCCATATTTGGTGATACATTCAAAAAAGCAATTGGGAAACATATAATTGATACAAGTGATAATATCACTATAAAAGATCTAGATTTATTTAACCAAATATCTTTTAAAATCGCTAAAAATACNTTCTCCATTATTTTCTCTCACCAATAATCTTTCCAGATTTCATTTCTATTACTCTATCCGCATATTTTAACTGGTTATTATCATGAGTTACCATTAGCACAGTTGCTCCAATTTGTTTTGATGTATCTCTTATTAGTTTAACCACTTGATCAGCAGTGACCTCATCTAATTGCCCTGTTGGTTCATCTACCAAGATTAATTTTGGCTCTTTAGCTAAAGCTCTAGCTATGGCAACTCTTTGCCTTTCACCACCTGACAATTGCGATGGGTATGANTTTTTTCGTTTCCCTAATCCAACATAATCAAGAGCTTTATTAGATTGTGTAATTAAATCATNTCCTCTCAAATTTATCAATTCTGCAGNCATCTCTACATTTTCATATGCAGTTAATGTGGGAATTAAACTGTAAAATTGGAACACAAATCCTACATTCGCTCTTCTAAATTCCGTCAATTGATCGATATTATACTTTGCTATATCTACATTTTCAATTATAATTTGTCCGGTATCTGGTTTATCCACNCCTCCTAACATATTTATTAAGGTTGATTTACCAGANCCAGATGGNCCNACAATTGCCAAGAATTCACCTCTTATAACTTCGATATTTATTCCATCCAATGCTTTTACTTCAATTTCACCTAATTGATAATATTTTTTGATTTCTGCTGCTTCAATTAGGATCTCGTTTTTCATGATTGCCACTTTTGTTGTATATAATAATAACCATAATTTATTAAGATAAAAAAAGTAAGGTATAATACATTTTATAATTTTAGCTATTTAGGAATTTATTATACCACCATTCCACAGAATAGCATCTCCAAATA
>PBWW01000008.1 GCA_002728275.1 Candidatus Heimdallarchaeota archaeon | reverse complement strand
TATCGAAATTTTTCCTGAACCTGATTTTACAGTACTTATTGATTTAAAACATACTCCTTATGACTCTTTTTTCGCTCATCCTATTGATGAACGTCTTGAACGAATAGGATCCGGTGATATTGAAATTTTACATGACACTATTCGTAATCTTAATGGTTGGATGTTTGAAATGGTATATGAAGATTTTAGTTATGATTTTCTTTCCAAATTTGATATTCTTTGGTTGCCTAGTGCATTTTCAGATCCGACGATTGATATCTATGATCACCCAGTTCAAGAAATTGATTTAACAACCTCGGAAGCATTTGCTATCCATAAGTTTATCGTAAATGGTGGAAAAATACTACTTGATTTTGATGGTAAGTCTTCATACTCAGATAATTATTCTTTTTTTACAAATACTGATTTTCTAAAACAATTATCTCATTTAATGGGGGTTCAATTTAATTTCAATAATAATAATCTTTCTTCATCTTATAATTCTAAATTATCTTATTTTGTCAATGAGTCTGTCCCTATTAATTTTGATAATATAGACATGAGTAATGGTTTTATATTTTCAGGTAATAATTTTCATACAACTGGGTTAGGGACCTATTCTGATAAGATACATTCCTATATTCATAATAGTCGAAATTGGCGAAGTGATGGTGGTGAATTTAATCCTAATTATAAATATATTCAAAATGTTTTTGATTTTTTAAACTCAAATATATTTCAATATTCAGTAAATAATAGCTCAATAAAAATTATTGATATAAATTCAAATATTGATTTTGGAAATTGTAATTTTGATCTTTATGTAAATGGGCAAGAAGTCAATTTTGAAACTATGCTTGACATTAATTCAATAATTTTAAATTATAATTTTTCACCTCATGATGATTTGTACTTAACATTGTACAATGATACTATGGAGATTTTTGAATTAAAATATAGAGTTCCCGATAATATTCCAAATATAGAGTCCATTTATTCAATATCTGATAATGAAAAAGAGAGAATAAATATTCTCTTTGATGAAATTAATTTTCTTTCAGGAAATATACGCATGCCCGGAATTCCTTATGATCAGTATAGCTTACTAATAACACCTGATAATGAGCTTATAATCGAAATAGATGCAAATAATTCTTTTGATATCAATGAATTATCACTGGAAATTATAATGGAAAGCGGTATCAAACATATTTATGAATTAAAAAATCAAGAAATCGTAATTTCTACTTCTCAAATAAATTCTTCGACAAATTCTGTCTTTTCAAATTCAACAATTTCAACATCATCTATAATTACTAGTACGGAGTCTTTATCTCAAAATTTTATCATGTTGCCATTAATATCATTAATTATTACTTTAATTTATCGAAATAAAAAATCGTTTAATTTATAATTTTTTACTATCTGTTGCTACTTTTCTATTAATTACTAATTCTCCAATATCTGCAGAATAATCTGCCATTCTTAGTATTGATCTGGCTATCGGATAATCTTGGTATGCAATATCATTTTCTTCTGCTATTAAATGTATATTTATTTTTTGTTTTATGGCTTCTTGCGCTAACTCTTCATCTAATTTTTTGAATGCCTCTATTGCGGTATCTGTTGTTTCTATGATTTTTGAGCTCAAATTTTCTAAAAGGTCTTTATTAATCATTTTATTTCCAAAATTTTCTACCAATTGTACACAATGATCTCCAATTCTTTCAATATTTTTTGCTAAATGATGATAATCAATAATCTCTGATGTTCTAATTCCAATATTAGAGGCAAATAAATAGTTTGACGATGCTTTGTAAAGCTGTCTCAACGCTAAATAATATAATTTGTCTAATGTGTTTTCTGAGTTAATCACAATTTTCATTGCATTTTTATCTTGATTGAATATCGCTTTAAATGATTGTTCTAGCATATTTTTCGCAGTAAACCATGCTTTTTCTATGCACTCTTTTAATTTCATTAATGATGGATCTAATGCATCTTGGATCACAATTGTATCTGATGTTTGTGCAATTATCTCACTCCCCCACAATTTTCCTATTATTTCTTCAGTTGCAATAGAAATTTTAATTGGTATAATTTTAGTTGATTTTTTCGTCGTAATTTCGATTTGATTATAACTAGCTAAATATGCTCCCAAGATCATTCTTACTATTTCTTCCGGATCGCTATTTTTATCAACTTTTATTATATATTTTTCATTAAGTTCCTTATTTTTATAATTCTCAGATGGAGTGATCCTAATAGTTGAGTCAGATAATTCCTCAATTAGCACTTCTGAATTATTTGTATCCAAATTCTGACTAATTATCCATTTTTTTGGAAGAGTTAATACGTAACTACTATTTCCTGCAAATTGTAATTTTCTTCTCGTAGTTTGTTTATTTTTCATAATATCATATTTTTTTTACTTATTTAAAAATAACTCTGAGTTTTTCTAATTTATATTATATCTATATATATTATTTTGTTTATACTAAGATATGATTTTTTGAGTCGGATATGGTATATCTATGTTTTCATCAGTGAATTTCTTTAATATACTCAAATTTATAGATTGTTGGTTTTCTAACCATTTCTGTGCATCTGAATTTTTAATATGATATACTACCTTATAATTCAAACTTGACGCTGCCATTTCAACAAAATAGGCATACCCAAATTCAGTATCATCATATTTGTTTATTATCTCTTCAATCCAATTTGGAATTTTTTCTAATTTATCAACTGGTGTTTCATAAGATACTCCTAAAATTAAATCAACTTTTCTTTTATTCATTCTTTTCATATTATGAATTCTTTGATTTGTCAATTCTTGATTTGAGATAATTAGTTGGTTCCCAAGAGGAGTTCTAAGTTGAGTGGATTTTAATCCAATTTTCTCCACCGTTCCAATATCATTACCTATTTTTATTGTATCGCCTATCTCAAAAGGTCTATCTACAAAAATCGTAATAGAAGCAAATAGGTCTGCAATCACATTCTGTAATGCAAATGCAAATCCTAAACCTAATATACCTAAACCAGCTAAAAATGCATTAATGTCAACTCCAATTGCATTTAAAAACCAAAGCCCTACTAAGACTGAGATCGTTATTCTCAATGTGAATTCAAAGAAATCAACAAGATGTGCCTGTGTAGATTTCTCTTTCATAATCTCTAATATTGACTCNATTAGCANAAATAATGAATTTAAAAGATANACTGAAAATACAATTAATAAAATCCAATATATGATATCTCCAAGTAAATCAGGTAATATTAACACTGATGTTCCTAACCAAATTCCAACAATTATCATTAATGGAAATGATAATAAATTTTTCAATGCATCTGTAATCCCATTGGCGATCTTATTTTCATATTTAGAATTTAAATATTTGAATATCAAAACGTTATATGCAACATATATNCCAATTGATATTCCAATGTAAATAACTGCAATAATAACTTCGTCCCAAGTATTTCTTGATATTATATCAAACCAACTATCTGCCATTACCANCACTATTTTCTTGTAAATATAAATGTTTTAATTTAAAACTTAATAATTATAATAATGGGATTTATACTTTAATTTAGGAAGATCTATTTTTTGGTATTAAACCCAAAATACTTAAACTCAAAATAAGCCCCAAAATGTTGAATGGAGTTTCATCTTGTGCAGCAACTTGTGTATATCCTGTTGCCATAGGTTCTATTGCAACATATCCTACACTGTCTGCGATATATTGACCTTCTGGAGACATTAAATAATCAGTAAATTCCTTAATTAATGGGTTATTCATTTCATCATTAGTATCCCATACCACAAATAATGGTCTTGTCACTGAATATGTCCCATCACCTGCATTCACTTTGTTTGCTTCTACTCCATCAATTGATACTGCCTTAATAGTGTTATCTAAATATGCCATTCCACCATAACCTATCGCATTTTGGTTTTCAGCTACATCTGAAAAAAGATCTCCCGTACCTGCATACTGTGCATAATTAGCACCTAAATCTGATGCAGGAACTCCACCTCCTCCTAAGAAAAATTCATTGAAAAAATCATGTGTGCCTGAATCTTGATCTCTCTCAACAACCCTTATTGTCGTATCCATCATATAGCTGAAATCCAATGAATTATCGACTTCAGTCCAATCTGTTATATTTCCACCAAATATTCCTGAAACTTGATCTTTTGTCAAGTCAGTGATTGGGTTTGCTGGAGGCAATACAACAATTAACGCATCTCTTGCAATTGTCAATTGTTTAATACTTTGTCCTGCGTCTAATGCTTCTTGTAATTCAGAAGCTTTAGGAGCTCTACTCATCGGAGCTAAATCCGCTGTACCATCAAGTAATGCATCAAATCCAGCNCCAGAACCTGGNCCATCTGTCGCAAATTGNACNTCNGGATGNANTTCNCCCCATCTTGCNTGTGCCTCTGCAATAATTGGAAATACNGTATTNGANCCAATTATTGATAAATTNCCATNNAATGATTGNCCNTANANTGGGCCTGAACTCATCATTAACNCTANTGTCATNATACTGATAANTATAATTTTTTTCATNANATATCACAAGGAGANATCTCCTTAATTAAANAATATCCTCAAANGANTTAAATATCATCTAAATATTNTATTATCTATTCATAGAATTCTTTGATCTCATATTCTATGATTTTTTTTAATTTTCTATGAAAAAATATACATTTATTTGATATTTAAATTCCTCCTATACAATATTGGATATATATAAAATGGATACTATTATTGAGGATGATAAAAACGTGACTCAAAAGTCAAAATCATTATTAGAATCAAATGAATTCTCCTCATATCTTTCAAAAAAACTCCAAATCCCTAATTCACGATTAAGGAACTACAAACAAAAAATATCAATAATTAATTTGAATATTTTTGCATCTATATCTATAATCGTTTTAGTATCAACTGTTATGGTGATGTTAACTTACTCNTCAAGAATTTATTCCAANCCTATAATTATNTCTGATATTTTNTCTAATTTAAAATTTGATCCNGGAGAATTATTCGATATAGGTGATTGGGGNATCTGGCCTATGATTTATGGGACATTTGCTGTTGGAATACCCGCTCTCTTACTCTCATTGTTTTGGGGTATGGGGATTGCAATTTATTTATCAGAGTATGTTAACAATAAGTGGGGCCGTCGNCTTCAGTCTTTAGTTGAATTTTTTGCTGCNATGCCTTCGGTAGTACTTGGTTTAATTGCAGTCCGATATATCTCTGATATTACAAAATTTATTTTTCAAAGACCATGGTTTGTTGATTTCACTTCTTTTTTAGGATTTAATGAAGGAAATGGTATTTCTGTTAGTTCATCAAATATTATTATAAATGCTGCATTTGCCATCGCAGTAATGGCTACACCAACAATTGCATCTATTAGTATGGATGCTATGAAATTAACTCCATCCTCCCAAAGGCATGCAGTAAAATCATTGGGTGGTACTCAAAAGGAAGTNTANGAAACTGTAGTTTATCCATATTCACAAAAAACAATTTTTGCAAGCGTTCTATTAGCATTTGGACGTATAATAGGTGAAACAATGATTGTTACTGTAGCCTTAGNNGCTAATGCTTATATTGGTTTACAAATGATTTTTGGATTTATTCCTTTTCCAAATTTATGGGTCAACGGTATAACCCTAACATCATTAATTACCACTTATTTTGGTGAAGCATCNGCTCAATCTGATATAAGGCAATATTTATTTTTAGCTGGGGCAATTNTGTTATTATTTTCATTTNTTATNATTTGGCTTTCCTCGTTAATAATTGATAATAATAAATATTTGATGTACATTGTTAATATATTTTATTTACCTTTTGAACTACTTATTAAATCAATATCAAATATATTTGAAAAATATAAAAAATCAAAAGACTATTCAGAAACTCTTACTGAGCTGCTTATAGATCGTAGGAACAAAGCTAATCGTAGATATTATGTGAAAAATTTTATTAAATTCATATCCTATGTAATCTTCTCATTTGGTATCATTTTCATGATGACCAGAGAGGGACTTAATTATTTAGCTGATGACTCAGGTTTACTTCAGGGTATAATTAATTTTTTTAATTTTATAATTACAAAACCTGTTTTATCCGTTATGCAAAGAGGTATGTATGGTGCATATCCCTCATTGATCGGTTCAACATTACTAGTTTTAATGGCTTCAGCTATTGCATTCCCATTTGGTACTACTACAGGTATATTCCTATATGAGTTCTCAAATAATAATAAATATAGTAAAATCATA
Source organism: Candidatus Heimdallarchaeota archaeon (assembly GCA_002728275.1). Lineage (GTDB taxonomy): Archaea > Asgardarchaeota > Heimdallarchaeia > Heimdallarchaeales > Kariarchaeaceae > Kariarchaeum > Kariarchaeum pelagium. The sequence goes on along the minus strand of PBWW01000008.1, from coordinate 1,122 downwards.
CAACAAACTATAATTAACATATCTGCCATACCTAGTATAGTTGTTGGATTATTTGCATATGCTGCATTCGTGGTTGGTGCAGGTTTTGGTCAAGGACTATTATCAGGAGGATTTGCTTTGGCTATNATGATGATACCAGTTGTTACTACTAACACTATTGANGCATTACGAAATATTCCAATTGAACATAGGAATTCAGCATTAGCGTTNGGNTCCACAAAATGGGAAGCATTCAAAAATCATAGGTTGCCCTATGCATTCCCCTCNATTATTACAGGATATATTTTAGGTATATCAAGAGTTATAGGNGAAACTGCTCCAATTTTATTNACNATTGCATCTATAACNAATACTGTTTTTCCAGACTCTTTAACGAATCAACCGCTAAGAATACTGACCTATGAAATTTTCTTTAACTTAACTTTACAAACTCGACAAGTAGATGGATATCGAATAGGTCCCATTTGGGCTTCGGTATTAGCCATGGTTCTAATCTTTTTCGTAGGTTTACTTAATATTTTTGCTTTTCTTGTACGTAAAATATTACGCTCAAAATATGAGTATAATGGAAACATATAGGTGATTAATATGGATACAACGGAAAAAAATAATCTCAACAGTATAAATACATCTGCTGATTTACCCCTTTCAGCACCTGCTGATCAATTTAAGAAAAAATTTGATGAGTTGAAGTTGAATAATAATTTAAAGGATAGTGAATTTAGTTTCCCTGATTTTTCAAAAGAAGACACAGCCATGGAGATAAAAAAATTAAGTTTAAAGTATGGTGACGGACCTTATGTATTGTATGATTTAAATTTAAAAATTCCTAAAAACAAAATTACTGCAATTATTGGCCCATCTGGATGTGGAAAATCTACTTTTTTAAGACAAATTAACAGAATGAATGAAGAAATGGCTAAAATTAATGCCTCCGGTAATATATTTATAGAGTCAAATGATATGTTAGACCCAAAAAATGATGTAATGAAGTTAAGATCACAGGTTGGTATGATTTTTCAAAAACCTCAACCATTTCCAAGATCCATCTATGATAATATCTCATTTGGTCCAAAACTACACGGAATTACCAAGAAATCTCAATTAGATGATATTGTTGAA
>PBWW01000007.1 GCA_002728275.1 Candidatus Heimdallarchaeota archaeon | reverse complement strand
TAATGACTTTCTGTCCTGAGTGTGGAACTAAAAATGCCCCAAATACAGCCTTCTGTAGCAATTGTGGAAAATTACAAAATNNTAATTTCNTGGGAATNNGCCCTCCAAAGACTACTCAGTTAAAATGGGTACAAGGTTTTAATTGGTTTGGATTTGTGCTCTCACTATTGGCTGGTTTNGGACTGNTATTNGCAGGTTTTACAGGTGGAAATGNNNTAGNAGGTTTTGAATTTATAGGGTTTGCAGTNCTGATCTTTGCTGGTATTAATTATNTATTCATATGGGGGCTAAATAACTATAATAATACAATCCGAGTTATATATGGTGTCTTCTGTGNCNTNGGCTTATTATCAGCTTTAGCAACATTCAANATAATTTCANTAGCTATAAATGGTTTTCAAGTATATGCCGTATTCTTTCATGCNCCTACTGTGGCATTGTTCAAACAAGTACAATCTTATTAATTTATTATTAAAATTTTCTTTCAACAATATATCTTGTAAATTCTTTTAAGATATCTGTNTATCTATTATCAGGTAAAATTTGTAAATTAGATAAAGCTTTTTCAGCAAAATTAATGGCTACTTCTTTAGCATANTCAATAGATCCTATTTGTTTCATNACTTCTAAACATTGATCAATATCTCCATTATTAGCATTTTTATTTCCTAAAATATTGTTTAAAATCTTTTTTTGTTCATCATTTGCATTGTTTATTGCATGACTTACGATTAAAGTTTTTTTACCTTCTATTATATCTGAACCTACAGGTTTTCCGATTTCATCTTTTTTACCAACCAATCCTATGATATCATCTTGAATTTGAAATGCTGTTCCTATCTGTTTTGCATAATCTCTTATCTTCTCAATCCTTGGACCACTCATTTCATTTAAAGCTAAAATCGCACCACTTACACAAGCAAATTCAAATAATACTCCTGTTTTTAAATATTGCATATTATTTATTAAAGTTTCATCTACTTGATCAAAGTCCATNTCTTCAAAACTAATATCTAACATTTGTCCATGGCATAATTGTATATACACATTTGCTAAGTCTTTCACAAATCTATATCTCATTTCATCTGATACATTATCAACTTCACCAGCTAAAGTAAATCCTATAGCAACTAATGCGTCTCCTGCTAATATCGCTATTGTAGGATCCCATTTAGTCCATACTGCTTCTACTCCTCTTCTTGTATTATCTTTATCCATGAAATCATCATGTATTAAGCTGGACACATGCACTGCTTCAATCGCAGCTGCTACTGGGATTGCTAATTTTTCATCTCCGCCAAATGCCCCCGTTATTAATTGTATCATTGCAGGTCGAAATCCTTTTCCTCCTCCGTTTACTGGATAATGTAATACCGCTTCTCTTAATGGGTATTCTGGATATATTCTTTCCTCTATTTTTTGTACCAAATATGATACTGCGATTTCACCTCTTTCTGAAATCTCTTGTTTAAAATTCACTAAGATCATCATGATAGTGTATAATTAAATGCTTTGTATCTGTGCAGTATGATATCCTATATCCTAAACCACGTTACAAATTTCATTTTAATTTAGCTTCTTCAAAAAATATTATAACTTACATAATAATAAAAAAAATATTGTAGATATTGAATTTGATTACCTAAGATCCACCCTTCCTTTAGTGGAACAAGATTTATTGAGTAATATTGAAAAACAGATTAATCATACATTACATTCAAGTAGATTTTGGAGTTCAGGTTATAGTATACGAAACAATCGATTGAATGGTTTATATTTNCGATCTGAAAACTCCGAAGATCGAAAAATCAAAAAAATACCTGACATAATTGTCGAAGCGATTTATTTAGAAACAATATCATTTGGTATTAATTTAATTGAAACAATTCCTGAAAATTTTGGCCAATTACAACGATTAAGATATTGTTTTCTTGGTAATAACCTAATTGAATATATCCCTCAAAGTATGTCTGAAATGTCAAATTTAGAAGTTTTAGAAATTCAAAATAATCGACTTAATAGTTTCTTAGATGATTGTTCTAATTTAATTTCTTTACGTGATTTATCATTAGGAAATAATCTATTAACTAATCTCCCTCCAAGTATTGGTCAGCTTGAAAATCTAGTATCATTAAGAATTCCATATAATACAATTGATCAATTGCCATCTGAAATCTCAAATTTAAAAAATCTATCCCGATTACGTTATGGGTCAAACATGGTTGAAAAATTACCTGAATGGATAGGTGATCTAAAAAATTTAAATGAATTAATGTTGCANGATAACAAATTGAAATCTTTACCCGAGTCAATAACTCAATTAAAACAATTACAAATCTTAGATTTACGTAATAATAACCTTAGTGAAATACCAATATGGTTGTTCTCTGAGTTAGATAGTTTAAAAGAAATTTACTTATCAGGAAACCCTNTGAGTANTTCATTTAAGCAGAAATTCAAAACAATTACTAAATTAATGCCTGAAAATATACTTATAGATGGTTATGATATTTCATCTTATTTTAGAAAATCAAACTTATTTTAATTATGATAGATGGCCTTGATCAATCATTGAATTAGCAACTTTTAGAAAACCTGCTATATTTATCCCGCTTAGTAAATCCGTCTCATACTTTTTGGCAGTACTAGAGGCATTTTCATAAATGTTTATCATAATATTATGTAGTCTTTTATCAACTTCATCTCTTGTCCATGATAATCTTAATGAATTTTGAGACATTTCAAGACCTGAAGTTGCCACTCCTCCTGCATTTGCTGCTTTAGCCGCACCAAATATNATTTCATTTTTCAAGAACACATCTACCGCTTCAGGTGTTGATGGCATATTGGCACCCTCTCCAATCGCTATTAATCCATTATTAACCAAATATTCAGCCTCTTTGTCATTTATTTCATTTTGAGTTGCAGATGGTAAAGCNACATCCATAGATTTCTCCCAAGGTCTTTTACCCTCATGGTATTCTACTTCATTACCAAAATGCTTAGCATATTCTTTTATTCTTCCTCTTTGATTATTTTTTAAATTCATAATCCAAGCTAATTTATCTNCATCAATTCCATTAGGATCATAAATATAACCTGATGAGTCTGACATAGTAACCACTTTNCCTCCTAAATTTATAACTTTCTCAGCGGCATACTGTGCTACATTTCCAGATCCGGATATACCGACTACTTTGTCTTTGAATGTTGTATTCTTCATATCTTTCAAAGCTTCTTCTACAAAATACACTACACCGTAACCTGTCGCTTCAGGTCTTATTAATGAACCACCATAATTTGCTCCTTTACCTGTTAAAACTCCAGTACCATGAATGTTCTTTACTTTTCTATACATACCATATAAGTAACCAATCTCTCTTCCTCCGACTCCAATATCTCCTGCAGGAACATCNGTGAATTGTCCAATATGTCTATTTAATTCAATCATGAATGATTGACAGAACCTCATCACTTCTCCATTACTTTTACCTTTTGGATTAAAATCNGATCCTCCCTTTCCTCCTCCCATGGGTAGTCCTGTTAATGAATTTTTGAAAATTTGTTCAAATCCCAAAAATTTTATTATTCCTAAATAGACTGAGGGATGAAATCTTAGTCCTCCTTTATATGGTCCTAACGCACTATTAAATTGAACACGAAATCCTCTATTTACATTAAGTTGCCCTTTATCATCAATCCAAGGAACTCTAAACATAATTACCCTTTCTGGTTCTGCCATTCTTTCTAAAATGCCATTTTCTTGAAATTCAGGATTTGCATTTAATGCTGGTTCAATAGTTTCATATACTTCCTTAACAGCNTGATGAAATTCAGGTTGGTTAGGATCNCTTGNAATTACTGNTTTAATTACTTTATTTANATAATCNCTTGTCATAAAATACCCCCAATTAATTAAGATACATCTTTAAATAATTGATGACTCTAAATGCCCACATTTTTATTATTAATAAAACATAATGTTACTTTACAAAATCGGCGCCATTTANCGCATTACTTTTTTTTATTTTTTATNCAANTTTCTACTTGATAAATANCNNTCAAGATCTGCTTTNTTGTCTAAAATTATTACCNNCTCATNAGCATGAAATTTTCTTGGTTCATCTGTNAACCATTTTTCAAAATTTTCTAAATCTGATCGATAATCTAAATCAATACATGNNTCNGGGAATTCAGTTATCATCACNGCAGCATCAAAATTTGCTCTTTTCAATACTGTCTTTTTCAAATCCTCAAAAGACAATCTTTTGAATATATATTTTATCATATTGCCAATCCCAAAATATCTTGCAACAGTAGTAACTTTTTTCCTATTTCCTATTATCTTTTCAACAATTTCCTCTCTTCCCTTCATTACCTCTGGTTTCATAATATGAAGGTCTCCAAACCTAAATTCTCCTTCAATTAATTTAAGAGGGATTTTTTTAATTTCAGGATAATTTTTATAGACATCTTCAGCGACTATTATATTCCAATAAAACTCTTTATCACTATTGTCATCTATTGACTCCACAATTTTATTAATCATTTCAGGTTTTAACAAGGGCAAGTCACTTGACACATTCATAATGTAATTAGGTAAATTATCCCAAGTACGATAAAAATTTAAGATGTTAATTACAGTTTCAAACGTAGTTTCTCCTCCTTCAACATAATATACAGGTTTGGATATATTTAATGGAAGAGTTTCTTTTGATTGGCCTCCTATTGTGATAGATGAGACACGAGATGATTTATCTAATGTTTCAATAACTCTCGATATTATTGATTTGCCATTGAATTCAATGAATGCTTTATTTTCTTTTCCAGTAGCTTCAAATAATTCTGAATAGTTTCGATTGAGTAATTTAAATCCTGTTCCTACTTTAATCGGTTTAGGACTTCCTGCTGGAATAAATACATCAATCTTTTCCATTAACATAATTTTAAAATTCGTAAATAAAAAGATAATTACACATTACAAAGTATAACCCATAAAATTATCATTCAAATATAAAATAAAATTTAGAATACATAAATCAAAAGTAAATTTCATGATTTGATCAGATTATCTTGTAATTTTTAAATTATATTTTCTAATCAAATTTATGAGAAAAATTGAAGATCTTAGATTTCTTATACCTCAAATAAATTTTAGGGTTGGAGACATAAAGTACAATCTTTCTCAGATCATAGACTCAATTAAAGACGGTGAGTCAAATAATGTTGATTTNATATTATATCCTGAATTAGCATTATCTGGATATCCTCCAAGAGATATTCTATATTATGATCGTTTTTTAAATCAAATTCAATCCTCTATTGATAAAATTATAAATTCAATAACAAACACTCACGTCATATTAGGTTTACCAGTTAAAGACAAAAANAATATTTTAAGAAATGCAGCCATTGTACTCAATAAAAACGGAATAGTTCATACTTANTATAAGATACTTTTACCNGACTACAATGTTTTTGATGAAACNAGATATTTNTTANCTGGTGATAATCCATCCATATTCAAATATCAATGATATTAAAATAGGTTTACAAATTTGTGAAGATGCATGGGATCATCTTCCAAACCATCAAATCCAAGTTACAAAAAACCAATTTGACTTAGGCGCGGATCTTATAATTAATATTAGTGCCAGCCCTTATACAGTAAATAAACCCAATGAAAGATTGGATCTAATTAAATCTCATGTAAAAAATATTAAAATTCCAATAATCTATGTTAATTTGTTAGGATGTCAGGATGATTTAGTTTTCGATGGACGTTCATTTGTGGTAAATAAAAATGGAGAATTAATATTTTCAACTGATCCCTTTGAACCAAGATTTTATTATTTTAGTTTGAACCAAGAAACAAAAAATGACTCTTCTTATGTTTCGTCAAAATATAAAGAAATTTTTTCAGCAATAACGTTAAATTTGCAAGATTATTTAATTAAATCTAATTTATCCAAAAATGTCATTGTAGCTTTGAGTGGTGGAATTGACTCTGCGGTTACTCTCGTATTATGTGTAAAGTCATTGGGTCCAGAAAATGTTACTGCAATTTACTTGCCTTCTAAGTTTTCGGATTCAAACAATCTGAAATATTCAAAAGAATTATGTGATAATTTAGGAATAAAATTATTATCCACTGATATCGAAGATATGAGGAACGTCTTAACTAATCAACTTAAACATGATTTTAATTTAAATTCAGAATGGAATATAGCAGATGAAAATATACAATCAAGAATTAGATCATTAATAATGATGTATTATTCTAATTCAACCAATAGTATTTTAATTTCAACTGGTAATAAATCTGAAATTGCAACTGGCTATTGTACTCTTTATGGAGATACATCTGGAGGGAAAAACCTAATAGGAGATCTCTATAAAACTGAAGTTTATGAATTAGCAAAGTACATTAATAAATTTTCAATGATAATACCTTCATTCATCATCGAACGACCTCCCTCAGCAGAATTGAAAGATAATCAATTTGACTTAGACTCTTTACCCCCTTATCAATTATTAGATGAAATACTCTATTTGATAATAGAAGAATATAATGATCAATCAAAATTAATCAAGCAAGGATATGATAAATTATTAGTTGAAAAAATTATGAACCTAGTCATAAATAATGAATTCAAAAGAAAACAGTTCCCTCAATCAATAAAATTAAGTGATGTCGCCTTTGGTTTCGGTCGTAGATTTCCAACCGCTAATAAATTCATACCTTGATTTTAATATGAAAATACTAAATCTGATTTAGAACTTAGTTCAATTACTTGTTTTGGATAACTCCAATTAATCTCTAAATCTTCAAATATATATGATTTGTAATTTTCTTTGGTTATTCCATATGTCATGGCAGAACCTTCACTAACGTGAATTTCACCACCACCGTTAGCAACATTAAGAATCGCTGCTTTTGCCATTTCTCCAGCTTTTCCATTACCATGGAATGTAACTGTATGTAAATTATTTATTACATCCTTATGTAACATTTTTGTGGCATCACCTGCAAAAAATAAAACCACTTCATGTCCTTGATTTATAGCTTCTGATGCAATTGCAACTGCTAACAATCCTGAAGATGCGTTTGTCATTGGGTCTGTTGATACTTTGATGAAATATTTCTTTTTCTCATTCTCAGTCATAGTTAACATTATTAAATCATTTTATATTACTTTTTGCATTTTGGAATAACTATGCTATTTTCAAGAATTGTTAACCACATTAACTCCAAATACGATTAATAAAAATGCAAATACATACACTAAAGAAAAACTGTCGCCTAAAATAATAATTGATGATAAAACTCCAATTAAAGGGACTGTATTGACAAATATTGCAGTTTTAGTTGGGCCAATTTTTTTCACACTATATGAAAAAAAGGTATTGCTAATCGCTGCAGCAAACAATCCTAAATAAAATAA
>PBWW01000006.1 GCA_002728275.1 Candidatus Heimdallarchaeota archaeon | reverse complement strand
ACTCTAAAATTTTTGAATGCTTTTTGAGCCCATTTTATTAATTCATATCTTTCTTGATTTCTGTTGTATTCTAAATTTAGGTTAATTTCTAATGAATTTTTCTTTCCAAATGAGTCAACTTGAACTGAGTGATCTATAACAAGATCTGTTGGAATTAATGGGTTTATTTTTTCTGGATCACCCCCATTTTTTGCCATCGCGTCTCGCATAGCTGCTAAATCTACAATTAAGGGTACACCAGTAAAGTCCTGTAAAACTACTCTTGAAGGTAAGTAAGGTATATCTTTTTCTGATGTGTTTTTTGGCCAATTTGCAATTGTATTGATATCTTCTTGTGTTACTAAAAAGTCATCATGATTNCGTATTACATTTTCTAATAATACTCTAATAGAATATGGGAGGTTTTTGAGATTTACTCCTTTATCTTCTAATTTATCAATCCTATAAACGATCAATTTTTCACCATTAATTACTTCTGTCGATTTTACGGATTGAATATCTTCTAAGGATAAATTTATCATTATATATTATCATAATTTAAAAGTAATAATTACTTTGTTGTTTGTTTCAGATTTAGAAATAAGTTTCATGTAAAGTATTCAAATATTCTTTTTTGGTAATTTGGATCAATAGTTTAAAAATTGATAATGGTCTGTATAATTCATAGAATATATATTATTGAGGTCATTTAATAATGGAAGAAGTAATCCTAAATGACCAAAAAGAGTGGATTCCTCGTCAGAACGCTATAATATTTGGAGATGAGGATGTCGATGGAATAACTTCCGCTGCTATTGTTGGTCATAGATATAATTTAGAAAATGTTGAATTTGTATTCGTGAATGCAAGGACATTAGGAAATAAACTACATGAAAGAATAAGCGAATTTCAAAATCTTGAAAAAAATCAAGAAATTGATTTGTTTATTGTAGATGTTGGGATAAATAAAGCAAATATAGAAATTATTGAGAAGTCATTGACAATATTAGTAAAAAATAATGTAAGGGTATACTATTTTGATTCTCATTCAAATAAATATAAGGGAAAACCATTATTATNACATTTGAGAAGAACTAATGCGAATATATTTCATGGAAAGATTGGATCTGCTGCAGCAAGTATAGTACACGATTTTTTGGGAGCTGAAGAAACTAAAAGNTTAAGATTATTAGGAGCATTAAGTGATCGTGAATTAAGTTTNACNAAAAGATATAAACATGAAAAAAATGGTNTACGTGCATTACAAGCTGCTGTTGCATGGGGGGCCTGGAAAGATGAAGCNTTTTTAGATATGATTACTCGTAGATTAATTGAAAATCCTAATTTGGATTGNGAGAATGATGTAGATATATCAAAATATGCGTTAGTAGCAAATAACCACAGAGATAATTTATTGAANCANGTNTTGAGAAGAGGTAAAGTATTAGAGATATCACAAACTCCTCGAATATTGGCAGTTATGGTATTGGATAGGGAGGATTTTGGAAAGGCTAGAGGAACCATTGCTGGTAGATTAGCGGGNGAATGGGGAGGTGCAATTATATTGATAACAAAGGCCGTAAGTGATGANGATGCATATGCTGTAACGGTNAGAAATTCATATTCACATAAGTTAGATTTAGANGTNTTAGGGCAATTATCTAGAACTAAAAACTCAGGAGGATCTAAAGGAGCATATAGACTTACAATTAAGAAAGATAGCCTGTTTATATTTTTATCAAAAGTACAATCATGGAGTAGAAATTTAACTGCGCCTTGGTTTGTTCAAAATTCAAATAGACAAAAATTTAAAAGGAAAAGAAGAAATTTTAAATCTAATAAACAAAATAGGAATAAAAATAATGTAAGTAAAGATCATGATGATTTAGNTTCTGAGAATGATGAAATTGAANTAGANAGNGAAATTATAGATCTAACTGATTTAGAGTAGTTTTNATNATTTTAGGNAGGGCTTCATAAGATATTTCTTTATGATCATAAGTAGAGTAATANGANTCTAANTCTTTTGATTTTGGTAATATAANGAAATTATTGTAAATTTTAAATTGNTAGCCTTTGAGTGATANATAGATNCCTTTTTCNTTGATATTAGACAATTTTTGTATAAAAAATTGATTTCCATAAAAATTTTTAAAGATGCAATAATCTGAAACATTTTCTTGATTTGAATTAATCTCAGTANAAATNTTGTGTTGAATTAATCCTTCTTTTTCATCGAAAACACNTAAATTAAAATTGGTTGATAAGTTTATCCAACCAGANTTTTGTTCAATTGAGTTATTATAAATTATTAGATTTAAATTATTTTCATATTTATTTGAATATGCATAGAAATCTTCTATGACATAATTATCATTATGGTGTACGTCATAAAAACGGAAATTAACTACATCTGAGAAATGATTTCTGATTTTTAAAAGAGGAAAAATAATTTCTTTATGAATATTAACAAGATTTTCATCAATTGATTCATTAAATATATCTTGAGAAAACTCCATGCCAAATTTCTTTGTTGCGCCTTCTATTTGACCATGATTAAACATAGGAGTCCCNGGAAGTGTTATCATTAATACGGTTGATCCAAAATATTTATCGCTTTTGCCAAATTGTTGTGATGCTGGTGCTTCATCTGGATTAGATAAAAAGTTTACATATCTATGGAGAATTCTGGGATCGTATTCTAATGTTGATTTTATTATCTGGCGATATTCTTTATTTTTTTGATCTCTTATCATATGCATAAATGCAGAATTATATACTCTATGTACTCCTAATGTACGTACAAAATAACTCTCCATCATCCAAAATGCCTCTGCGATTAATAAGGTGTTTGGTGCTTCTTTTTCAATTCTAGTCATAACTTCAGACCAAAATTCATCTGGGAATAATTGATGAAATTGATCATTAGTAATTGTTAATCTTGATCTTGAGGGAATGTCACCNCCACTACCAGGGATAGGATACCAAAGTCNTTGAAAATGTTCTTTGGTTAATACCATTGCNGCATCTAATCTTATAATTGAAAATTTTTTAGCTATGTTTAGAATNATATCTNTAACAGCNGATCTAACTTCTGATTTAAGAAAATTTAATTGAGCAGTATCATTCCATGGAATATTGGTTCCATCNTTACCATGATAAATATANTTTGTTTGNTTGGTTTTAGAATTTACATATTTGAATACGACAGCNGCATCTGTTTTTTCATAGTAATTTTGATCNATATATAATTCAATATTTTTGTGTTCTGATAANTTTGGAGAATTGAAATTATAATTNTGAAATGGTGATTCATTTGTNTGTATGAAATATTCTGGATGTTCTATAATCCATTTAGAATATATTCCAGTATGATTTGGAACTATATCACATCCAATTTTTATGCCTAAGAGTTGAGCAGATTTATTTAATTTTTCATAAGCTTTTGTACCACCTAAATCTTCAGATATGATATAATCATATATTGAATATGCACTAGCACCACTATTATAATTATTCATATTTTCTTTTATTTTCTTCGAGGCTGTAGATCTTTGCCAAATGCCAATAAGCCATAAAGCATTAAAACCATTATTAGCTAAATATTCTAATTCTTCAATAGGTATTTGATCTAATTGATTAATTGATCTATTATATTTTTTTGAAAGTTGATCTAACCAAACTTTAGTATTTTTTACTTGTAAAATTATATTTGTCATCCAATTTTTATCTTCAGTATAATTTTCTGGATAATAGTGGTCATATGAGGGAATATTAATTTCACCTGGTTTACCATCCCTGTATTTAGTTTGTTCTTTGATGTAATCAATGGTTTGTAATATCGCCTTTTTAGTAACATTATTAAAATTAAATTGATTATTAAATTGTTCAAGTTGTGTTATGAAGTCGTCATTTGAAGATTTAATAATGGAGGTAATTTGATTTAATTCTTGTTTGAATGTTTTTTTAATTAGTTTCTCTAGTGATTTAATATCACTTTTTTCTATGTTATTGGTGGGGAGAAATTGATTATATTTTTTTAAGGTTGTATTTAGAATTATTGAGCTTACAATTTTATTATTGGGGATTTTTGAAAGATTGGGTTTATTATTTTTTAATTTAATTATATCAGAATTAATTTTTTTAAATAAGGCTTGATCATTAACATCATATACTGTATCTACCCTTTTTGTAGTAAGATGTTCAATTAGTAAAAATGATAACAAACTAGAGGAGTATATTTTATTCTTATCTTCTTTATCCTCATTATATATGGAAGTTAAATTGTCAATTTTATTTATGGTATTTTGATTTAAATTTAAAATATCAATATTATATTCATTAAGAATATTGAATAAATCATGAACCATAAAAATATGTAAAATTGTATGTTAAATATAATTTTAGATAAATTGGTAGATCATTATTTATTCTGTGGTTTATTCGCCTTCTGAAACTGACTCGGTTGATGTTGAGTCTTCGTTAAGTGATCCAGGTTTTAGATCGGTTGTTCTTAGATACAAATAAAGTGGTATTGCTGGAGAATTTCCAACAATAAATGCGATTAGTGCTACTGGTATTGTATACCACCATTCCATAGTATTGGTTTTTGTATATACTTCATATACCATCCATACCATCAGAACAATCCATGTAAAACCAACTTCTTGAAGAAGAAAATTTGCTATTGGGTCACTGCTTAAGGCATTAAATTCAGTAGGTCCTGCAAAACCAGTATTTATCCAATTTATGGTATCAAGGATAAAAAAGAGTCCAGCTAATATTAGATATACATTTTTGTTTAATGTTTTCATGTTATTTTCAATGGTTTCCTTGATATAAAAATGAGATTTGTAATTATTGTTCATTTCAGTAAAAATGTATCTTATTCTGTATTTTAATAACATTAATAACGTGAAAAACATGTATTTTAACATTATTTGATATGTGATATTCGTTTTAAATGCTTAAAATTAAATGTTAAAATATATAATTTGTTATTTTTCCACATGCAAAATAGGTAATAATGTATGTATAGAGTCTACTTTACTATAATTTTTAATAATTA
>PBWW01000005.1 GCA_002728275.1 Candidatus Heimdallarchaeota archaeon | reverse complement strand
ATTTATAGCTTCACAAGTTTATAATGCAATTCAAGGTTTTATCACAAGGAAAGTTGATCCTATTGAACCAGTAGTGTTCACGATAGGAAAAATTGATGGAGGCTTTAGACAAAATATCATATCTGAAACTTGTTTTATGACAGGTACACTTAGAACCCTAAATTCTGAAATAAGAGATATGTTAAAAACGGAATTACCCTCACTAATTAAGTCAATATCACAATCATTTGGTGGTGATGCCTCCATTGAAATTTATACTGGTTATCCCGTTGGATCTAATGATAAATTAATTAATGATCATATCCGTATGGTAACAAAATCAATGTATGGTGAAAATGCATTATTTGAAGTTGATCCTGTTTTAGGCGCAGAAGATTTTTATGAATTTGGTTTTAAAAATACCATCCCAATTAGCATGTTTTGGTTAGGTGGTGCAAATAAAGACAAAGGATGGATCGGAGCAAATCATAGTAATTATTTTTCAATAGATGAAGATGCCCTGCCAATAGGAACGTCGATCTTAGCTGCAACCGCATTTTCATTCATGAATTCTTCATTATAAAACTAAGAAAGTAAGTTTGTAATCACGTATATCGTCGAATAAGCATTTAGGATGAATAATGGTAATATTATCACATTATAAAAAATCGCAAATATTTCAGCTGTTATATTTGAATTAAGTATAAAAAATGGTGAAAATACAGTCAAGATCATGATAAATGAGCTGTAAACCAAAGACAGTTGAGAATATAATAATCTCTTATTAAAGACATATATTAAATTTAATACGCTAAAGCAAAATATAACCCCTATCATAATAATTGCCAATAATTGTAATTCTCCTACAATTGCACCAACAAACAACATTATTATGAAAACAGGTCCTGAAAAATAATTAAAAATTAATAATTTATCCCATTTACTCATCTGATTCATAGTATCCCTAATTCTCAATTTCCTTACTAAATTTGAACTTATATATAAAAAAATATGAAATCAGTAAAGTGATTAATAATAATTGCATTGACATTAACAATGGGATTTGAAAGAAATCCGCTATAAAAACCAATAAAATTCCCCCCATTGCAAATTGTCCTATATTTGATATCCCCGTAAATATCGCAAAAATTGTGCTTTCATATGGTTCTTTACTTTCTTTTTGTATAATTTTAAGTTGATACGCCTCAAATGCACCACCAAATATTCCTAATATGAAAAAAAATATTAACTCTAATATTTCATTTCTCACATATACAAATGTTATGCCATATATTATAGAAATTGAATATGCCACATTTAAAACAGAATATCGGATTAAATTGTCATTTCTATCCGTAATCACTCCATTTAATATTGAACCTAAAAACGATCCTATGGCATAAATTAATGCAGTTGTCCCAATTTCTCTGAATGAGTATCCGAATTCGGTCTCCATGATTAATGTGATTTGTAATACAATAGATAATGAGAAACCTGAGAAGAGGAAATAATTTATTTTTAATAAAGGATCTGCTTTTGATAATATATCTTTGATATCCATTAAGATAAGTTTTAATTTAAACAATAAACTAATCCCATCGGATACTACCTTATTTTGAATATTATATTCTGGTAATAACATTGCCAATAAAGTGATAACCACACCAACACTCCCCACAATTAAAAAGAAAGTCCCCCATGAATACATGTCTACAATATTTGATGATACATAACCCGCAGCTCCTAATCCTAAACCTCTTGATCCCCANTTTATTCCCTGCAAACGACCTGCAAATCTNTCAGGAGTTATNTCAATNGTTTGTCCATCCATNACNGTNTCTCCNAANGCACTTCCTAATGAAATCATAAAACCACTNAAAACAAANAATAANTGATATTTNATCATGTAAATATANNGTNGACCAACCTATTANAGATGAAATTGTTGCAATTAACAAATAAGGNNTTCTCCTCATGNCTAGCATAGGAAAATTATCTGTGATTAATCCAAATAANAATTTTACATACCATGGTATAACCATTATGGCTGCAATTGTAACTGCCTCGGATCTTGATGATGCATCAAGTTCATTTAACATATAAATTGGAAAAAGTAATACCAAAGATCCCAAAGAATATCCTTGACCCGAATAAAATAATCCAATTAAATAAAAATATGAAATTTTGAATTTATCTTTATTGTAGGTCATAATTATATTTGATTCAGTATAATCTGCATTTAAAATATTACTAAAATTAATGCTCTAATTTGACATCAGGGAGTATTTTCTCTAACCATTTAGGTATCCAAAAATTATATACTCCTGCTAATCTCATTGCAGCTGGCAATAGTATTGTTCTTGCTATTGTTGCATCAATAACAATCGCTACTGCCATAGCTAAACCCATCATTTTTAGAGTAAGCAAAGGCGATGCAGCAAAAACTAAGAAAGTAGCAGTCATTATTGTCGCAGCGCTTGTAATAATTCCTGCAGTTTTAGTTAGTCCAACTCCAACNGAACCATCCATATCACCAGATATATCAAATTCCTCTTTAATTCTACTAATAATAAAAATAGAATAATCCATACCCAATCCTAATATTGTTGTGAACAGAAATGTAGGTAAGAAATAAGTTATTCCACTTAATTCAGCTTCCCATAAAGTAANTCCAAAAAATTCTATTAATTGGATGTATCCTANCTGGAAAATATATACTAAAGTTCCCATTCCAAATAGAATTGANCCTGCAATTGTTAAAATTGCTTTAATTGGAAGTATCACAGATCTAAATAATACTAATAATGATAAAAATATTAACAATACTGCAACCACTAACATAAGTGGTACTCTCTCATATAACCCATCGGATGACTCTTTGATTAAAGCGGTAAAACCTGTAACTAATGCTTGCTCAATAATTGAATCATCAATCAGAGGTTGAAAATATTCATTCACATAACTTGTGATTACATTTACTAATTCCCATGCAGCACCGGATCCAGGATCTAAATTTGAGGTAATTTCAATTTGTAGTGTATTATTTCCCATGTCCCAATTTATGTATTGTTTTACATGTTGGAGGAATAATGATTTCTCTGGATTCTCAGTCGTAAAGTTTCCAAATGGAGTTTCTATTGTTAAATTATCAGGTAAGTCAAAGACATCCTGTAAAAATGCCATATTAAAGTAATCCATCTCATTTTTTGAACTATTGAACAAAGCCGACATTGTAGTAACCGTATCAAATTCTAAATTTTGATTTTCAGGTTCATATTCACCACTAAAACTCAGTATCTTCGCCGAGAATAGGTTAACAGTATCTATTAATCTATCATTAAAAATTGAATTATTATTAACTCCACCATCAATAACTACTATGTATGGATTTAAATCTCCTAAATTGAATTTACTCTCTAATATTTCAAAACCCTCCCTACTTTCAGTTCCAGGTGGCAAACCCTTAGTCAGTGAAAATGATAATTCTGTTTGAGCTGATAGTATTACAAAAGGCATCATAATGATTATTCCAATTAATAAAAATACCAATGGTCTTTTCATCACTAGTCTCGACCACTTAACCCAAAATCCTTGTAAATCAACATTCTTTTCTTTATTNAATTCAACTTCTTTATCTGCCCTTGATAATACATTTGGCCAATCCAAATATCTCCCTGCAAAAGCTAATATTGCTGGAGTTAAAGATCTAGTTGTCAAAATTGACATTGCCACTACTAATGAAACTCCAACCGCCATAGCCACCGAAAATTCATTTTGTGTAATTAGCAATGATGAAAATCCAATTAATGTAGTAATTCCACTATACATTGCAGCTTGTCCTGCAGTACTATTCATTTTTTGAGAACAGTAAATTTCAGTTTCTTTTCTTGTACTGTCATTCCAATTATTGTTTAATTCATACTCTGCTCTTCTTTTTCTATATTCCTCACGATATCTAACTAATGAGAATAGATTATAATCTACTGCTACAGCAATACCAATCATAGCTATTACTGCAGGTAAAAATGAATTAATGACTATCACCCCTAATTGTCCTAAAATGGCTGATATCAAATATGCAGGAAATAACGCCGCTATGGTTGATAATAGTGGGATAAAGATCGCAAGTGGAGTTCTAAAAACAATGAATAATATTACAAAGATTACCAACCCTGCTATAATTTCAGAATCCCGAAAAGATGACTCTGATACGTCTAANGTGTCTACTACATTTGCTACTGTACCNGTTAATACTAAATTTAGGTTATTATTAATTTCGTTTTCTGTTGGAATATAGGATACAAAAGTATTTGCTTCAACCTCTTCCTCAACTTCAACCTCTCTTATATATTCTACTAGTTTGTCATAATTTGATAACAATTCTCTTATCTCTGGTACATGTTCTTCAAGCGTAAGGTCATCTTCTCCTAATATCAATGTNGATGATGATATTATGATCATTGTAGTACTATTGTCNTCTGAAATAAAACTTCGCGATATTTCATCTGCTAGTGATTGTAATGCTGGTCCAAACCTGTCTCCAATAGTAGGTGCTGATAAATAATCATCATACCCTTTATCCTCAAGATGATGAAATAAATAATTCGTCATAAACAATGTATAATTATTCCATTTGTTGTCAGTAACTTTTTCATCATTTTTTAATTCTAAAATTATTATGTGTTGAGTATCTTCAGTTGACCCATTAAATCTTTCTTGTGATAATTCTGCAGCATAATATGAGTTAGTATCTGTACTTATTATATTAGTAGATGAAGTAATTTCTGAATTCAAAGCNGTAGGTCCAGAAAAACCTACTAATATAACNACCAACCAAACTATTATTGTGATTAAATATCTNTTAAGAAATCTTTTCTTATCCAATTCACTTAACATATTATTTTNAAATATAATANGNTTAAAAGTANATTGATACGGGATAGTGTGGNATCTTTNTTATTGATTTAATTCATTTAAATGTGGAGGGACTCCAATAATATTATATCCATTATCAACAAAGATCGTTTGTCCTGTTATNCCACTTGATAAACCTGATAGCAAAAATAATGCTGTTTTTGCAACATCNTCTTGATCTATATTTTTNCTCATTGGTGCGCTTTTNTCCATATATTCNAAAATATCATCAAAACCAGGAACTCCTGAAGCAGCTAATGTTTTAACAGGTCCCGCCGAAATTGCATTAATTCTGTGTCCCGCAGCTCCTAATATTGGTGATAATTCTCTTACTAAACTTTCTAAAGCTGCTTTTGCCGTACCCATAATACGATAACCTGGTACAACAGATGTTGCTCCTAAATATGTTAAGGTTACAATTGCACTATTTTGGTTAAGCCTCTTCAGAGAGTGTCTTGCTATCCTTTGTAATGAGTATGCAGATACGACCATTGTGGTGTTATAATCTTCTTCAGACGTAAATATTACCGGTTTTGACAATGCTGAAGCNGGAGAATATCCAATCGCATGAACAATCATATCAAATTTACCACTTACTCGATTGAATAAATCTTTAACTTCATCTTCTTTAGAAACATCACAGACCTCTAAAGCTTCTATCCCCTCAACATCTTTTGTCAACTGTATTATTCTACTTTTGAACCTTTGTTGATAAGATAATACACATGTGCTTCCTGCTTTAATTAACCAATTTGATATTGCCCATGCTAAACTACTCTCAGATGCAACCCCAAAAATTAATGCTCTTTTTCCTTCTAAATTTAACATACAATATATNTAACTGTATAATAATTAGAAGTTCCGATTGTATAATTATTACATTGCATCATAAAACTAACCTCATAGATCATTTAATCTTTTGATAGTCAATATTCAAACCATAATCTATCAAATAATAGTAGATTTTAACTTTCATAAATTTAACAATTATACATGGTAAACATTGAAATCGTTGATTTTGAAACTGTAATTGAAGTGTCTAATTTTGAAAAATCTATTAAATATTATACCGAGGTATTAGATTTTAATTTAGATTGGACTTGGCCAGATGAAGGGAAAAAGGTTCATGGATCATTATCTATAGGAGGAGATCCTAATGACCATTCTAAAAAGCATATGCATATACAAATTTCACAGGCAGAGCATAATTTCTCCCCCTCCGGATGGATATATATTCGTATAGGTTCTGAAATAGATCAACTCTATGAGCATTATAAAGCTAGAAATGTCGAATTTACTCAGGACTTAGATAATTATCCATGGCAAATGCGTGAATTTACAATTAAAGATATTGATGGAAATAATTTCCGTTTTGCATATAATTATTTAGAACATTAAATTATTTTGTGAAATTTAAATATGTATCAATTTTTTCTAATCCCCTACTATATTTTGATGTAACTAACTTTAAATATCCTATTTTATTTTATGAAATATGGATAAGGAAATTATTTCAATAGCTACTACTAACCCTATCACTTTAAAACCGGATGACATTTTGGGAGATGCAATAAAAATAATGGCAAAACATGGTTTCAGAAGATTGCCAATAGTTCATGATATGTATTTAGTTGGTATTTTGACTGCTACCGATGTTTTAAAGGCACTTAATGAAGGAAATCCTAAAATATTGGAGACGCCAATTGATAGTTTTATGACACCTGAACCATTTTTTGTCTACAGGGATGTTGGACTTTCAAGTGCTATTGATTTAATGTTTCAACATGATTTAGGCAGTTTACCAATCATCGCAGAGGGGTCTGAAACTTTAGCAGGAATTGTTACTGAAAGAGATTTAGTTAAACATTTTTCAGAAGTTGCTGATGCAGATTTATCTGAATTTATCACAAATAATCCNATNACACTACCNTTTGATACCTCNGATATATCNACAATCNTAGANTCAATGGTCAATTCAACAATTAGGCGAGCAATATTNGTTGATGGTGGNAATAATGTAAAAGGTATNGTTACCTCCACTGANGTGCTAAGATTTGTCTCCGATCAAATTATTAAATTTGGNNCACTTAAAAAAGAAATTTTTAAAGTAAAGGCTNATGAGATTGCAAAAACTAATGTTAGCACTGTTTCATATAACTCATCAATGGCAGATGTTGCAGCAATGCTTGCAGAAAAAGGAATGGGTGGAGTTCCTGTAACAAATGAAAAAAATGAATTAGTTGGCATATTTACGGAGAGAGATCTTCTTCGAGTTATCGCACTCTATAGGTTGATGTAATACTACAATAAAATAATTTTAAATTAATTAATTTATAACGTATAAAATTAGTTGTCACTAATATGATACAAATCCCAAAGACAGAATTAGAAAATAGAAATGAACTACTCAAACAAGCGATGTTAAAATCTGATATTGATGCAGTATTTTTACCTTTAGGAATATATTTTCAATACTATTTTGGAAAATCTGCATCTCCTTCTGAGAGAATCATTATGGGAGTCATTCCATCTGATGGTGACTCATTTATTTTGACTCCAACATTTGAAAAATCAAATTTAATGAAGTCAACCTATGTAGAAGATTATATAACTTGGGATGAAACTGAATCCCCTTATAAAAAATTTTCAAAGGAATTATCGGATCGAAATATTGGGTATAACATACTTGTTGACCCGAAATTATGGATTTCAGAAGTAGAAAAAATAAATACTTATTCGGATCTCAATATTCTCTCAGGGCATGATTTGCTAAAAACTCAAAGGGAAATCAAAAGTGAATGGGAAATAACACAACTAAAAAGAGCATCTAAGGCATCTGCAGAAGGAATACTTGCCTCACTTCCATATTTGAAAGAAGGAATGACCGAAAAAGAATTTCTTCCCATATTGAGTGATCAAACAAGAAACTTATCGAATAATCCTTTAAGTTTTGCTCTTATTCAATTTGGAGAGAATAGTTCAATACCTCATGGATATCCATCTTCTAAAAAATTAAAAAATGATAATGCAGTACTAATAGACTCTGGAACATCAATAAATGGTTATCAAGGTGATATCACAATTTCTATCCCGTTCGGTAAACCCAAGCAATTTGAAGAAATTTATCAAATTGTTTATGATGCAAATAGATCTGCTTTACACAATGGGTCCAAAAATAATACTGGTAGTGAATTAGACCAATTAGCAAGATCTCATATCTCAAGTAAAAATTATGGTGACTATTTCACTCATCGATTAGGTCATGGTATCGGATTAGAAGTTCATGAAGAACCATACATTGTTGGAAATAATAATCATAATCTCAAAATAGGAAATTGTCATACAATCGAACCAGGTATATATTTGCCAAATAAATTCGGTATCCGAATTGAAGATGATGTGGTAGTCACAAAAAATGGTATAGAATTATTATATGATACTCCAAGATTTAATTTTGATCATATTTAATTATCCTTGTAAAGATTGATTTGCGACAATAAATATAAATATTGAAATAAGTATCGCAATTACTCCTTGAATGATTAATGCTCCAAAATTTCTTTGTTTCTTTACTTTTACTTTCTCTTGTCCTAATTCTCCGGTCATTCTCTTGAATCTCACATCTCCCTCTATCGCTTTTCTTCTTTCATCTTCAGTAACTTCTGATGCTTTTTTGCTACCAAAAACAGATGTTCCTCCAAAAGCAAAATTGCCCCCTTCACCAGATACACCGCTACTATATTTCATTTCAAATTCTTTATACTCTCTCAAGGGGTCTCCTTTGTAAACTTGGAAGTATAAGAATGTACATAGATAAATAAATGCCACAATATAAATCCATCCTGGATTTAAGAAAAAGTTAGGGTCAGAACCGATCGCATCTTCCACTCCGTCACTATAAAGATCTCCATCACTATCGAATGCATTCGGATTGGTACCAGTACATGCTCCTATTCTAGATCCATCCTCTCTATATACTGACTGCCCTCTAACACATGGTTGTTCTACAGTTCCCTCAATTATATCTGGTAATGAGTCAAAATCACTATCTATTAGTCCGGCTTTATTCACTGGATTCACCGATGGTGTTCTAAAATCAGCATTTCCATAACTTATGAAACCCATTAACATTACAAATCCATAAATAATCAATAATAATACAAACATAAATGTTGCAATAATTCGTAAATCTTCTTTTACAAATCTTCTTAAGATTTTTTTTAGATTAATTCCTTTAACCATATTCTCTCTATCCTATAAAATACACAGGCAAATATATATTTTTAGCAATTAAACTAAAATCACACACTTGTTCCAACCATCAATCCTATCAGATATGTTATTGCCGCACCCGCTGCACCTAATCCAAAATTTTCTAATCCATCTAAAACCCTATTACTTTTCACAAGTACCCCTTTTATCCATCCAACCATAAATAATCCGAATAATGAAAAAATAGTACTCCATAATATACCTACTGAAGTTTCATTTACAAATATAAATGGTATGATTGGAGGAAGAGCTCCTACTAAAAATGCAATTCCTATT
>PBWW01000004.1 GCA_002728275.1 Candidatus Heimdallarchaeota archaeon | reverse complement strand
GTTAAATCATTTGAGAACCACTTAATTCCACTCACATGCACTGTTTCATTTCCATTATGATATTTATTTTCTAAAATTTTCCCACAGTTTGTACATTCATTTTTCCGTTGTAGAGTGGTACCAATAAATGAGTCACATAACATCCCAAACAAACCCGAAATAGATATTATTAATATAAATTTAAAACTAAAAAATAACAATATATTTTCAAAGTAACTTGCTAACATAACTATCACTGAATAGATTAATCCTGAAATTGCCCCACCTATGGTTCCTTCAATTGATATTCCCCCCGTTTCACCAACTTTCATTTGATTTCCTGGTCTGAATATATGATATGTATTTTTTCCATACTTAATCCCAATTTCTGTCGCTAAGGTATCTACTAAAGATGAACAAATTATGGCTGATATAAAGTAAAATAAAATTTCAAAAGGGCCATTTATCACAAATAGCGTCATTATCGCAGGTAAACCTGATTTAGCCAAAGCTTGTAAGCCATCTCTTTTTTCACTTCCTTTTTCAAATTCAAATTGTATTTNNTCTTCATTTTTACCAATATATTTGGTTGCTATACTTCCTAAAATAAAGAAAAGAAACAATTGTATCCCTATCGAAACNCCTCCAATACCAAGCATGTACAATGATANAATAAAACCNAAAATTGCCCCATCTAAAGTTAAAAAATGTANTTTAAATCCTAATGATGCAATTAATAATCCTATTATTGCCCCTACACTGAACATTAGTATATTTATTTCTAAATTCAAAAATTGTGTATCCGGAATTACAAAAAATAGAATACTTAAGATAATGGGTATAAATAAATTATCAGTTCCCTTTGGAGAAAGGTTNTCAATAATTGGTGCCANAATACCTGTTATCAAACTNACGTAAATTGCTAANATTAAGTCACCCNCCATTACANGTATCCCCCCAAATACCGATATTATCGAAAATAATGAGATTATACCTGACCCTAATAGTGATTTTGTATTTCCAAATATTNTGTANTTTCCAGATTTAGATTTAGGTCCAAATACNGCTGCAAAACCATCTCCATAAACTAATGGCATAAAGCATGCTATTATTTTCCAATTTATATCAAAAAATAAAAAGATAACAATTGTTAGACTTATTGGATAAAATATTGTTCCTAAGGAGTGTCCTGCNTCAAATGTTTTTAATTTAATTTTAGAAANTGGAGATAACGGAGAAAGAAAATAATTTCCAATAATAAAAGTTGCAGGTATAATAATTGCTATTATAAAATTATCAAATAATGGGATAAAAAAAACTACATTTCCAACCCCAATATGTATTAACTTTCTTGCATTTTCCTTCGAAAGTTTTCCCACTCTCGCTAATAATTCTGAAAATACTAAGAATATGCTTACCCATAATATAGTTAATGAAGCTCCCAATAAGTCGGACACATAGTATNAATATTTTAATAATTCAAATAATTAATCNAAATTTTGTAAATAATTGTTATTACCAAGGATGTTTTGTTATCCTCTCAGCTTTCCCTTTGCGAACTATNTATGAGTCCTCAATTCCAACACCTGATTTCGGATTATCAAATATAAATTTTGGTTCAACCGCAATTATATTTCCTTCTTCTAATTCTCTTTCATATTTTTCAGTAATAATTGGAAATTCNTCTAATTCTAATCCTATTCCATGGCCTATAAATGGAACTCTATCTTGTTTATAACCCATAAAATTTTCACTTAAACCGTACTCATTAGCCATCTGAATTAATTCAATATATAATTCCGATGGTTTTTTTCCTTCGATCATATTTTTCTCACAATATTTTTGTATTTCTTTTGCGACTTCTAGCCCATGATATAAATTGTCTTCAGGTTTTCCAATAAATATTGATCTTGTTTCATCTGCAGTATATCCTTCATAAACTCCAGTNGTATCAATTAATACTACTTCATTATTTTTTATTTTTCTTTTTGATGGTCCGTTTTTATGTAATCTACAATTACCTTGCCCCGATACAGGTCCAAATACTGAATTCAATGATGCAGTTGAATCGCCTGCCATAACATATGATAACGACGTTAGATTATGCTGAAACATTCTAACATTTATGTATCCCGGATGACCATCTCTTCTTAAAAAATATTCAATTTTAGCTGATATTTCAAGTTCAGTCATACCTGGTTTTATNAAATCCACGACCTCCTCAAAAGACTCATCAGTTTGTTTAGCAGCGATCTTCATATAATATTGTTCTTTATCTGATTTCACAGATCTTATAATTCTTAATTGCTCACTGATATCAACTATATTCACTGGATTTAAAGTTTTTTCGAGATATTTTACCGTTTTATATGGTAACATATCTAATTCTAATCCTAATTTTCCAATATTATTANTTTTACCAATATCCCTAAAAGTTCTAAATGAAGGCATAAATTCGGTTTTAATTTTCGATTCATTCTTGCCTAATTCTATATTTCTTCTAATATATCTAACATTCTCTTTACCCGATTTAAACAAAACACCATCAAGTCCTGTTCCAGAGTAGTAAAATAAATCAGGTCTATTAAATAGAATTAATTGATCAACTTCTATATTGTTTAAATTTTTTAATCTTCTTTCATACTCTNAATCATCAAACAAATCCATACTCATTATAACTATTAATATTCTATTTTTTAAAAATTAGAAGGCATTTTTTTAAATTATAGTATAAATTTGGAATCGAAAATATTTCCATTATAATTTACAGATCAACTTTATACTATCCAATTAATTCATATTTATTAATCATTATCATGATATATGCCCGCTACAGATTTGGGAAATGAACCTAATTTTTGTCCAAAATGTGGCGTAAAAATACCAAAAGTAGGGTCCAAATTTTGTTCAAGTTGTGGTTTTTCACTTCAAAGTACTCAACAATCTATTTTGCCTGCGGTTAATTCAAATTTAAATTCTTCAAATATAACTTCAAATACTGNAAAACCAGTTGATTATTCAAAACAAAATGTCTCCTCAGGTCTCAAATGGGATATGATTACTCCCGAAAAAATAAAAAATGCCACAGGAGAATTTGTTTATACATCAGAAATTAAACTCATGATATATTTTATATTTATTTTTTATTTATCGCATATTTTTCGATTTTTTATTTTAATGGATTATTTTCCATCAATTATAGATTTAATATCACCTTATTTTATTTATTTCTTGATCACTCCTTCAATATTTCTTTTGAGAAAATATATTTTTCGAATAAATGGAGTTAATGTGACTTTTCATGCAAATAAATTTTATTTGACTGCATCATTAGTTTTTTCATCATTTTTTTTAACTTATATTCCAATCCAAACAAAAATCAATGATGAAGGGTCACAATTACCCTCTCATGTTTATATTCAACAAAAGTCAGATAACGGTTTACAATATGTGGGGATCACAAAAGATGAGTATTATGATACTAAGTTAGTTCCTAAAATGCACTTTATCTTTAATTTTATATTAATGATTATAGTCTTTATAATTTTAAATTTTTATNCGAATTCAACTATAATGGAATATAATAATTTATTTCGCTTATCATGTCAATTTTTGTCATCATACATATTTGTAGAGTTAGCTCCTTTGTATGGACGAAGTAATAAATATTCGAGTTCATATGGGCGAATTCGTACATTACTAGTTTTTATCATGAGTTTAATATTTATAGTTGTTTCAATTTTGGGAAACCAATTTATATCTGCATTACAAAATTTGGTGCCATGATTAAAATAATTCATATTCAGTTTACTTAATCCCAAAAGAAAGAATTCTTATTTATTCAAATATAATGTGATGTGTGGTATCCATAAAAAAATCCATTAATCTAAGTATATCTGATATCTCAAACAAATTGGAAAAAGCAAAAGAGATGATTGGAAAAATCGTAGTAGGTCAAGAAATAATCNTTGAAAATGTTTTATTATCCATGATTTGCGATGGTCACATATTACTTGAAGGTGCACCTGGTTTAGCAAAAACGCTCTTAGTTCGAACTCTTGCAGATGTTTTTGATTTAGAATTTTCNAGAGTGCAGTTTACACCAGATTTGATGCCATCAGATATCACCGGGGTTAGTGTATATCAACCCAATGATGGAACATTTAAATTTAATAAAGGTCCTATTTTCACGAACTTGTTACTTGCAGACGAAATTAATCGTGCTCCACCAAAAACACAAGCTGCTATGTTAGAATCNATGCAAGAAAGACAAGTTTCTGCTGAAAATTCAATTTATCCGTTACCAAAACCTTTTCTCGTTTTAGCCACCCAAAACCCAATTGAACAAGAAGGAACGTACCCTTTACCTGAAGCACAAGTTGATAGATTTATGTTTAAAGTAATAGTAGATTACCCAAAAGAAGATGAGGAAGTTGAAATTGTAAAACGATATACCTCNGGNGTCAATCCTTATGATTTATTAAAAACGTTAGANACTGTTATTACACAAGATGAAATTATAATCATACAACAAACAGTAAGAGAAAAAATTCGTTTATCAGAAGAATTAATGCAGTATATTGTAAAGTTGACTCAAACTACAAGGGAAAGTGAAGAAGTGACTATGGGTGCATCTCCACGAGCATCATTATGGTTAGCCATAGCCAGTAAGGCTCATGCTTTATTACAAGGGAGGGATTATGTTAACCCTGGTGATATTCAAAGAGTTGCAAGAGATGTTTTGAGACACAGGGTTTCAGTATCACCAGAATGGCAATTTGAAGGTATTGATGCAGATGCTATTATAACTCGTGTTCTTCAGAATATTGAAGTTCCTTCGATTTAATTTTAAGAAGGTGTATAATTATGAANCATACTCATGTAAAAAAAATAAAAATAAGTATATTCATAATTATTGTTTTAGTTATACCAATGTTATTGAATTCTCAAGTTACAAGTTCATCCTCCCCCTATCTTCAGGTTACTGAAACACCCATTATTCCTTCAAATCCAACTAATGTTGTTATTCGTGAAACCGCTCAATATAATGCACCAACTTCTGATGATGATCCAATATCATNTCTGACAGGTGTAATTTATTGGGAAGAATTAGCTGGCACAAGATTAAGTTTTTTTGTAAATACTAGTAAAGTCATTAATGCTGTTTTCAAAGATTTTGAAACTAAAACCGAAATACCACAATATGATGAAGCAGGTGATATGCCAGATGCTGCTAGTATCTTAATCCAACCAGATAGATATATAATTGCTCCTTTAAGTCGATCTTTTCAATATGAAATTGAAGCATATTATGAACCCGATATTGTCGAAGATACTGGTTTTATAGTTGTTTTCAACTCCCAATCNGTTGATTTTTCTATAGAAATAGATGGGCAACCTGCNTTTGCAAGGACGGATTATTATAATCGTATCACTTTACCCCAAGGTGCTGGTATCGTAAGTTATGCTCCAATTGATAATGGCTTTAACACGCCTATTGGTAAAACAGATGANGGTCGATGGGTNCTAGAATGGGAATATCTTAATAGAGAAATGGATACAAAACATGATCCATTAATGATTTCAGTGACNTATACATATGATGAAATATTTTTGGCTTTTACAGAACAAGTTTATCAAAATCAAATTGAACAACAAAAGCAACAAGAAGAAATTAATCGATTAAATCTTCTCAAACAATCATTCGAGATAATTGCAACTTTTGCTATATTAGCAAGTTTATTTTCAATTCTATTTGCATACTTATTAGCAAGANGAAAATTTGAAACTGATTTAAACACCGCAAAAGAACTCCCCAAAAGAGAAATTGTCGATATTGAAAAGAGTCCACCTCAAAATTTACCTGTTAGGTCTATGTTTTTATCGATTATGATTATTATTCCTTTAATTTTGAATCCCATTCCATTAACAGATGCACAACTAATTGACAATGATAATATTCTTTGGAATGGGACTTATGATCTAAATAATGATTTAACCTTAACTGAGTACGTAGATATTGAATTACCTATTGAAAAAGAAAATATTTATATCTATACGAATACCTCTGAGGCATCATTAAGATTTTATGATGATTTAGGTTCTGAACTGCAATTTGATACTGAAGAAAATCGTTTTATCATACCTAATCCAGGACTGAAATTTAATTACGAATTAGAGAGGCCATATCAAGTTCATAATAATTCCGGGATGTTAGTTTGGTTAGATCGTTTTTGGTTAGAATTTCGAAATCCAGAAGCAACTAGCTTAGAAAATGAATATTTCAAAGTTGATTTGAACTATAATGTATTACTTCCAAGAAATGCAATTTTATACAGTGCATCACCTTCAGAATTACTTGAAATTTCAAATATCGANGGAAGAACTAATGTCAATATGCGTGATCAATCTCGGCAAATGGATGCTTTTCATGATGTTTTTGAGACTCAAGTAACATTTTCTTTCCTCAATATAATNGATGCCTTGGAAAATTTAGACTCAGATTTTGTTCAATTAAAGCCAGAAGAACAAAACATAGAATCCTTGTTGCTAGTCGCTGCAGATGAAGTACTAATATTTTCATTAATTGGGTTGATCGCTCCAATATTATCATTCTTTTTAGCTTATTGGATCCTGAGAAAACGTTATAAGAAACTCATAGACAGAATTGAAAAACAACAAGAAGAACAATTATTTGTTGAAGCACCTCAAATATCTGCATTTACTGCCGCTATTACTAAAACAGAAGAGCATTTATCAAAAGCCTTCAAAGGTCATATATATCGATTAAATATGTATCTTTCAAAAATACTTGAAACAGATATCTCTAAACTTAACGATATCCAATTATTATCATTAATAAAAAAATCCAAGGTTAAGATTGATTACAATATCTATCAAGAAATCAANGATCTTGAAAAAAGTATGATTTTTAATGATGANATGGATCAAACCACTGTTCNTCTAATCTTTGATTTGGTAAATGANTTAATAAAATCACATCAAATGGAGGATCAAAAATGAAATTTCAAGCTATGCTTCTTACATGTTTAACTATGATATTACTGATCTCATCAAATGCAGTTTTCGCTCAGCTCGTGGATCAAACAACAACATTTCAAATAAGCCCACAACATGAATTAAGTATCATACCATCTGGGAGCCTAACTTGGAATGANGANTCCTCTAATACCCTTACTTTTAATTTAACAATGTCTGATTATGAATTCAATAACTCTGAAATTAAAATAATAACAATCGCATTCATCATTATTGACGAACCTTCAAATCAGCCAATAACCCAAATTAGGAATAGTACCCAAATTTCTCTCACACAATATTCAAATCTAATACAATATACTCCTTCATTTGTCACTCCTGTTGAAACTGATCGTTTTTTTGTTAATGTCACATTATTAGCGATTCCCTCAGGTGGAGGCGTTGATGAAACTCAAAATTTTTACTCCTTTAGATTTCCACAAGAATCTTCGATTATTGTTCAAAGAGATAATATTGTACCTGCNATNAATCTATATGGCTTTCCACAAGGAAGTTTCTTTGCAAACTGGTTACCCTTTTATTTTACCTCTATTTTTATTCTAATAAGTCCAATATTTGTGGTTTTATATTCAAATTACAGATCATCNAAGGATAAAGAAAATTCTACTAAAAAAAATATGAACANNTTGGAGGAAACTAATAATGATTGATATCTCTATTCAAATTAGAAAAGTCACAGATAAAGTGAAACAGTATTATTCACTCTTTGGTTACTCCACATTCACACAATTTTCATCCTCATATTCTAAAGTAAANGGAATTAAGCGAATGGGTTTTGAAGAAATTGAATGTGTGATATCTGATACTGCTCGAGGGACNTCTATAGGTTTCTATCCCAAAAATCAACTACAAAATATTCTTTATTCACTTCCTTTGTTGATTGGTTTAATTTTAATTGGCTTATCTAAAATAGAGTTATTCACTCCCTATTTGACAGGTGATATTGATCAAACTAATGTAAGGTTAAATTTTATTCAATTATTATTCGGAGACTTAAATACTTCATTTTTTAGTATCTCATTTCTGATACTCCTATCTGCCTTATTTATATTGAGTCCCTATTTAATCCAAAAAATAAGGATNGATATACTAAAATCAAGATTTTCNTTCTATTCAAAAGATGCAGTCTGGGAAACTAAGGATATTCCACAGAGTTTGATAATTCTCAACTCAATTAAATCCCCCTTTTANCATGGTTGGTTAATCCTTATACTCTATTTCTTACCTTTTTCAACAACTAATGAAGTATTAATAGAATTAACAGAAATTTATAATACCTCAACTGAAAACCTAAAAAACGCAACAATTGAAGCATTCTCAATAACTGGTGGTTTGATATTGGGATTATTGTCATCTTATAAATCTATAAAAATACGAGCTGAAATTTCAAAAAACGATAAACGCTACCGTAACTCAGGTGGTCTCACAGAAAGGCGCATTTATCCAATTTTATTCGGAATACAATCTGCGTTAACTTGTTCAATNATATTTGCAATTTTCTTATCTATTTCTTTTTTTAATATTGGCANTGCATACCANATTGGGATGTTTCTTTTCTTTTCATTAATTGGAGGTCTAATCGCAGGTATAATTCAGGATGAGGGGTTACTATGGAATTTAGGTACCTATGCGATTTTTATATTTTTCTCTTCTCTATTATTAATATTTCAAACTGGACAAGAATCTGCATTTGCTTACATAGTTATCCTTCAATTATTTTTTATACCCATTCCATTTGTAATGATGATCTCAATCCCATTCCAAAATTACTTAGAAAAAAATGGGATGAGGAATTTAGAATGGTTATTTGACATATTTCCCTTTTTCCCTTTTGTGACCTTATATCTCAAAAATAAAAATAAGCGTATCATAAAAAATCAATATGTGGATCGACTTAAACAAAATATTGAATTTGACTCGCTCTCAGATCAAAAAATACAATTTTCTAAAGAGTTCNTATATGATGTAAATTCTAACTCTCACAAAATAATTCGCCATTATTTTGAATTAATTTTTTCATATACTGCATCATTTGATGAAAATCATTTTGTCATCTTTCCAACAGTTTCTCAAATGAATAATTGGTGGCTTAAAAATCAAAATCAAAAATTATCTTCTGAACAATTTCAATTTTTATCATTTTCAGATAAATTGTTATGGGACCCTGAATATATTCCTGATGATGATACTTTATCATCAATAGAACAAATCGGTTTACAAATGGTGTTTTCGTTAAATTGAGGTTTTATTATGTCTGAAATTAATTTATTAAATAATCGAATAGAGGGTCTCTCGATCTTAGCCCGTCAAAAAGTATCCAGTTTTCTTTCAGGNAACCGTCGTTCATTATTTTTAGGTCANGGCACAGAATTNGCAGATTTAAGGGAGTATGTTTATGGGGATGATCAACGTCATGTAGATTGGCGTGCAACCGCAAAAAGATTAAATAAATTAATTGTACGTGATTATGAGGTCGAAAGAAACACCAATGTCATTTTCATACTTGACTCAAGTGCTTCTATGTTGTTAGGTGATACCCAAAGTAGAATAAAGTCTGCTGTTATAGCTGTTGCCTCATTAACACATGCTAGCATTGCGAATAAAGATTTTTTTGGATTTGGTTACTTCTCAGATGATCAAGAAGTTTTCATCCCTCCAAAAAGTGGTAAACCACAAGAATATCTAATTTATAAAAAATTATTAAATCTTATCCCAAAGGGGAAAACCAATTTAGGTATGTCATTATCAAAAATAAGTTCTTCTTTAAAACAAAGAAGTTTATTTATTGTATTAACTGATCTGCATGATGACCTTGATGAATTATTTAAAGGTCTTCGTATTTCTAAAGGATTTAATCATGAAGTGAAAGTAATGCAATTTAGTAATCNAAATGAATTTGTTCTTCCAGAAAATTTAGGAAAAGTAAAATTTATACACCCAATTACAAAAAAAATGGTTCAAGTAAACTTGTCTGATCCTATCAGTTCAGGGTTNTATTCATTTGAAATTGAGAAAGATAAAAATAAGTTAATAGATTTTAAGAGAAAATTAAGAGGAATTGATGTTGATGTGATTGAATGTTTTACAGAAAATGTAATCGAACAAGTTTTGTTAACATATTTTTCAACAAAGAGGAAAGGGATATGATATGAAATTTAATACATTGTTTTTTTTAATGTTACTGATTTGTAGCCTCATGCCCTTATCTGGAAATGCTTCAAGTGCAGGNGACGATGATAGCCCCCCTCCGGGGGGCGGAGGTTCTGCAGGTGGAGGAGGAGGTTCTCCGCAATATTTTGATTATTATGTTCCATTAATTTTTAGCGAGTCATCAAAATACGGTGAGTCACAAGTTATTATATGGACTTATACCTCTTCAGCAGTTATCACTACATTTTCGCAAGATGGTTTTGGTCGAAATGTAGTTCAATATCAAGAACCTACA
This sequence comes from Candidatus Heimdallarchaeota archaeon, assembly GCA_002728275.1. Taxonomy (GTDB): domain Archaea; phylum Asgardarchaeota; class Heimdallarchaeia; order Heimdallarchaeales; family Kariarchaeaceae; genus Kariarchaeum; species Kariarchaeum pelagium. Next base: position 44,668 of record PBWW01000004.1, on the reverse strand, counting down.
AAATTAATTTTCACACCTAGCTTGAATCAGGGTTTAACTAATGGGTCTTTAATTCGATTAACAGCGCCTGCACAAGTTGTTGGTCAACGCTCAAGTCAAGATATAGTTCAAGATAAATCATTTGCGTATTCCATCCTCCCAAAAAGAATGATGGGTTTTGAATATTTTTCTCCTTTTGATGGCAGACTATCTTTGTTTTCTTTAAACTCAGGAACTACAGTTAATATTCAAAATATAGATGGTACAAATTTAATCCAATTAATTCCTGATGGTTCAACTTTAACAATTGATGTAAAAATTGGCTCTTATATTAATACTAGCTATCCAACCTTAGGTGTTTTCTTCTCTAATAATGAAGGTTTTTCCGCTTCTATGGCGGTACCAAGGTACTTACATGGCCAATCATATCATTTCAGTGGTGATATTACATCACCAAGACAAAATGAAATTGATATGAGTTATCTCAGAATAAATCCCGACTCGCCTACAGTCATACAATTTCAATATCGGACTGGATTATCAAAAAATGTTACTATATTTGAGAAAAGTGATTTTATTCTTTCCAATGATTTGGTAGGATTTTACTCATATAATTCCAAAGTAGAAGCAAATCTGCGCATAAAATTTGCATATGGTGGTACAATTAGATCAAGTACAATTCAACTAATGGCAATTGAAGAAATGAATTCTGCTGAATTATTTCTAAATCCTGCAAATTATTCAAGTTTTTACAGTTTTTATGAATCAACCACAAATTATAATTTTACAACTTATGATTACAATAATAATAATTATATCTCTGAAACCAGAAGTAGTTTATCGGGTCTCAAATATGAGACAATTTCTATTAACAATTTAATGGATCCACAAATATTGTTAACCACAAAACAAGTATTTGGGTTCTCAACGTTACCCGGTAAATCNTCNCATCCNATGAGTCCNTCTCTTGCATTTCTTAACCTTCCATTAAATACTCAAAGTTTCCAAAATATTTCTGGTTTGAAATCAACATGGTACCGTTTCCCCAATCTTGCGGTGATCAACACTGAAATAATCCCTGGTCCATTAGAAGAATATACAGGTCAATTGATTAAGGTTGAAATTAAAGCTAATGGTTCACTTCCAGTTAGTAAATTTAAATTAGAAATTACTATTGATGATGAGTTAGAAATTGTGGAAACTTTTAATTTTCTTCAAGTAAANAGATCATTAATCTTTGAAATAAGAAAATTCATGGAAATAAATGTTGAATCCCTCAATATCACTGTTGATGTTGATGTTGATGATGAAGTATCTGAATTAAATGAAAATGATAATTATAAACAATATGATTTTGAAGTTTATACAAATACAAGGCTTAGATCTACCATATATCTTGTAATTTTGGTACTTATTGGGGTCTCAATAAAAACAATACGTGATAAATATCTACAAAAATTGAAGTTAGATCGATCGAGTGTCGATTTAATTCTGGAGAAGGAGAGTTAATATGTCCGTTATTGAAAACATAGAAAANATCATTAAGAATAACAAAAAATTGTTACAAATAATATTACCTATATTTCTTTTAATCATAATTACTATGCTCATCATGGAATTCCAAAATTTTTCTATATTTCTTAGTTTATTACTTACATTATTCTTATTATTTTCAACTTACATCATCATCAATTTTGTAATTTTTTTAAATGGCCCATCTCGGACAAAACAAAGTTTTAACCGTTTTTATGCCTCTCATTTCTTATCAATATTTTATAAAATATTTTTCCCTGTTGTTATAGTATCCTCTATTTTTCAATTTATATTTCAGTTACTTTTAATTCCATCAAATTTTGGTGGTNTTGGTATTTTTGACTACACTGTGATCTCCCCGTCCTTGATGATCACTTTTACGGCCGGCAGTTTGATAACGGCAATAGGCATTATTGTTTTATCGGATTATGAAATGAAAAAATACTCTCTTCATTATAATTCAATAACTAATAAAATGAGTAATGGAAAAAGTACTCTTTTCTCATTACCTATAATTGGATTATATATGGGTCTTATTTTTTTAACTCAATTCATATTAACTCGAATATACGGTCCGGGGATTTTAATTTCTAATCAAAGTGTTTCTTTTGACTTAGATTATGGTGTCAATAGAGCTGCTAAATTTTGGGATTTAAGTACTTCAAATGAACAAANAATGGTATTGTTTACCTATTTTATTGTTTATATTGCATTAGAAATATTTTTACGGGGACATATAGCAAGGCAAGCAGAAGGATACAATTTAGGTCCATCTGCAATTATTTTTATTCCTGCAATAATTCAAGCTACAGCATTTACTTCTGGCACTGCACTATTCTCAGGTGAATTTATTTATTATTTTTACAAAGTCTCAGATGCTCTACTACTTGGTATAGTATTAGGTGTAATTTTGTATAGAACTGGAAATTTCTTTATAACTATCATTTCTGCTTTAATAATTCGTATATTTGACTCGAGATCTGAATTTCAATCTGTTATTCTNAAGATGCTACCTGAGTCCTTTGGTGAATATAATCCATTAGATACAGTTATATCAATATCCGATAATATCGGTCAATTCATAAATTATTCTCAAATATTTCTTATTGTAATTAGCCCATTTATTATAATTATAGGTTATCAAGAAGTCATAAAAATTATTAGTAAAATTAAAACCGATTTTAAAAAACAGTGGTTTGGATATCTAGTCTTAGCATCCGCATTTATTATCATAGACATAGTATTTTCATTTATGACTGGTTTAGATCTATTTTCGGCACTAATTGGTTTTTTCATCGCACTTTTAGTTATTCGATTTGTGCTTAATTATTTTTTCCAAGTTTTACCAAATCCTACATCTCCACCAATCTTAAACTCACAATCATCAGCTATCGAAGGTGCACTACCATTTAATATAAATGAGGATATCAAATTCATAAATAATNATAATTCTAAATGGTTCAATAATCCTCGAAATAATTCTGTTTTAGGAATTTTAATTTTTATTTATTTTCTATTTTTATCTGCAACTTATCGTCAAATTAATGATTTAACTGCATTAGAATTNTTAACATTCTTGATCTATCTAATAATATTACCTTCTTTAATTATTGGAGTAAGTCTTTATTACATAACAAAAGCACAGCAAAAAGGATTTTTCTTCCAAGAAAAATGGCGAGAAAATTTATTTTTTACTTCTTATATATTGATTTTCATAACTATTATTTCATGGACAAATCGAACATCAACACTTAATTTTAGTTGGAGACTGATTCCAATNGCACTATTTACATTATTATTTATTTGGGAAAAGCCAACTGAAGATTTAATAAAAGAAGTAACATTTGGATTAGTAAGTAAATCCAGATATGCTACAATGCGGTGGTTACAATACAACATAAAAACTTTCAAATCAATAATTAATGATTTACTTCTCACTCAGAATGATAATCTTACTGTCGGAGTATATATCGCTATGGCTCATAATGATCTCATAGATACCGAAATAATACATAAAAAATTGAATGAGAATTCTAAAATATCTGAAATTATCGGTATTATTCTTGCCATTGGTATTTGTAATATTAACGAATTAGAAAAACAAGTATTGANTTTTATAGATCATGAAAATCTTGATATTCAAATTGCAGCTTATTCAACACTAGGAAAAATTGGATCTGCATATTCTTTGCCAAAAATGGTTAAATCTTTAGAAGAAAATCCAAAAATTGCTCTCCTGAAATATGCACGAAATGCAATTCAATCAATTGATCCAAATTATCCTATTTTCTCTTTATTTTAATGAGTTATCTATAATGAATTCTTGATTATGAAAATTAAATTTCATCACCTTTATCCCTATGACCTAATATATACATAAATAATTTTGAATTTAAAATCAATCATGCAGAAATATGTGTTGGCTATCGATCAAGGAACCACTAGTACTAGGTCTATTTTNTTTGATAAACAATGTAATATAATTTCAAGATCTCAAANAGAACATGAGCAAATCTTCCCTCAACCAGGGTGGGTTGAACATAATCCAGTTGAAATACTGAATAATACCTATAAGACTATGTTAGAAGTAATCGATAAAAAACAAATTAAACCTGAACAAATAGTTAGTATAGGAATAACAAATCAAAGAGAGACCACAATTTTATGGGATCGATTGACAGGTNAACCCATTCATAATGCAATAGTCTGGCAAGATGACCGAACAAACAAACTAGTAAATGATTATATAAAATCAAAGGGTGATGATTTTTTTCGACAGAGAACCGGTCTACCAATATCTAGTTATTTTTCAGCTCTTAAGATTANATGGTTGATNGAAAACATAACTGAGGCACGTGATTTAATTCATAAAAACCGATTATTATTTGGTAATATTGACTCTTGGTTAATATGGAACTTAACAGGTGGTNCACAAAATGGAGTGCACATTACTGATGTATCTAATGCAAGTCGAACATTATTAATGAATTTGGAAACACTTACTTGGGATGATGATATACTTGATTTTTTTGATATTCCCAAATCTATCTTACCAGTCATCCGGCCTTCAATTGATAGTGGTATATATGGATATTCACAAGTTAACAATCCTTATCCAATTGAAATTCCCATATGTGGTGCTATTGGAGATCAACAAGCTGCAACTTTAGGTCAAGCTTGCCTCAACAAAGGTGACTCAAAAAATACATATGGTACTGGCTGTTTCATAATGTACAATACTGACGAAGAGATAATATATTCAAAACATGGTTTACTTACCACTGTATACTTTCAAATGAATAATGATCCTCCAAAATATGCTTTAGAAGGATCTATTGCTAATACCGGATCGTTAGTTCAATGGTTGAGAGATAATCTAAATTTAATAGACTCCTCTGAAGAAATTGAACTATTGGCAAATAAAGTTAAAGATAATGGAGATGTGTATATTGTACCTGCTTTCTCTGGATTATTAGCTCCTCATTGGCGNTCCGATGCTAGAGGTATTATTATGGGTATAACAAGATATACCAATAAAAATCATATAGCAAGAGCCGCATTGGAGTCAACAGCTTTTCAAACTAAAGAAATCATTGACTCAATGAATAAAGAAGTTGGAGTCGACTTAACAACTCTGAAAGTTGATGGTGGTATGGTTTCAAATGATTTATTAATGCAATTTCAGGCTGATATATTAAATTGTAATGTTATTCGCCCAAAAATATCTGAAACCACCTCTCTTGGAGCTGCTTTTGCAGCAGGTCTTGCAATAGGTTATTGGGAGGATATTGATGAAATAAGAAATATATGGTTAAAAGAAAAACAATGGTCGCCAACAATGTCGACTAATAAAATTGAAACTTATTATTCCAAATGGAAACAAACTGTAGAAAAGTCACTTAATTGGATATCTTAATTTTTATTTATCATCTTTGTTTAATGTTGCAATTGGTATTAAATATTTATTTACATCATTTGTTAATCTTCTTAATCCCGCAATGAAATCTTCAAATTCTAATGAATGTAATGGTAGTTCAATCAAGGCGTAAATTTGTCCATTTTTTGTAATTCCAAACTTAGTTAATGTAGTCGAATAATTTAATTGTAATAATTTANAGTAAATTTCTTTTTGGTTGGTTTTAATAGTTTCTAAAAACAATGAAGAAAAATATATCCAATGACTAGTTTCAGAAAATTTTATGTTTATTTTAATTTGTTTAATATCTAATTTCGCTATCAATGTTATGTTATATTGCCCATCTTTATCCTCTATAGACTCTGGTTTCCAATTAAATTCATCTAAAAAATCTAATACTTTTTCTTTATGAGATTTAGTTTCAAATGCCAAAGCTATCATATTCTAAAAAATTACATATTTTTATATTTTATGTATGATTATACCAAGAAAAATTAGATAATACAGCTTAAGAGGTTCATAATATCTTAATTAAATTTTTGATAATTTTTTTCTCAGTATTCATTAATTATATATTGATTTTTTTATATTTTACATCACACATTTTTATCTCTATGTCAATTTTTTTAAAAAGATCACAAATATTATGAAATAATGAAAGTCCTAATTATACTTGGACTACCACTTAGTGGTAAAACAACACACGCCATAAAAGTTAATGATTTACTAGATCTTAAACAAAATATTCCTTTGGTTGAGACAGGTCCATTTGTTTTCAAAGCAGTCGCTGAATTAGGCCTTGAGCCCAATCCCTCAAATGTAAAAAAAGTAGTACAAAATTTAAAGGAAACTCATGGTGATGCTGTTTTTACAATAAGGGCATTAGACCATATTAAAGCAAACTTTTCTGATAGATCCGTAGTCATATTATCTGGTCCAAAGGCTAAATCTGAAATCGATGTAATCGCAGATGACATTGGGCGTGAAAATGTAGTTTTAGTTTCATTTCATGCTAGTTTTAAAACTCGACACTCCAGATTATTAAATACTGATCGTAAAAATGCTTCAAAAGGCGGTAAGTCCGTAGAAGATGAAGTTATGGCACGTGATCCCACTAAATTAGTATTAAGAGATACTAAAGAGTTGAGTTATGGATTAGGAGAACTAATGGCTTTAGCAGATTATGTCATAAATACCGAAAATCGAAACTGGCCTCATAAAACATTTGATGATACACTGATTGATTTTGCTAACGTCATTAAACAGATTATTTCTTAATATCATTTTTCCTTTCACTCATTCCAAATCGACATTCCTTTATAATTTTTATTTTTAATCAGAATTAGAATATGACTCAAGATAATGAAAATGATATAAAGACAACGAATTTTTCATTAGATTTATTGCGAGTCACCCCAAATAAATCTGATATGCCTCCTAACAAACATACTGATCGCTTAACTGATTTTGTTATGATCTTACTTATATTTTCTATATCGTTGTGGTTTCGATTTTATTCAAGAGAACTTTTCATCGATGTCTATGGTATAAACACATTTCACTTGAAAATTGATAATGAAGATCCCTTAAATTTTGGTAACTTTTTACGTGCAAATCCAGGAGATACTGTATTCACAGAAGGTTATTATGATTTTTACACCTACTATATCCCTTATGTCAATGCATATGAAGAGAGTTGGAATCCGTATTCAGGTTCAAGAGTAGCAGGTGATAACATAGGTGGTTATGTATATGGCCCATTTTATATGATCTCGATCTCGATCGGAAAAATTTGGTTTAACTTGTCTACTGTTGACTCTATAGTGTACTCAAATTTAATCTTAGATTCTTTGACTTACGTTATGATATATATTATCGCTAAAAGATATACAGGCAATATTTTTGCATTTATAATTGCAATATTGGGTTCATTCTCACCAATCTCATTGTTTTATATTGCATATCGAGGATTAAATGCTCCTATTATGAATTTTTCATTTTTAGTCTTTGTTTGGGCATATCTTGAACGAAAAGATAATCTTTCTATGTTTATGTTAGCATTTTCACTTCTAACAAAACAATTCCCTTTATTCATGGCCATGCCCGCTGGTTTTTGGATGGTGAGACGTTATGGTTTCTTTAAAGGTGTCGGATATTATCTACGGTTCTTTATTTACGTCCTTTGTCTATCAATACCGTATATTCTATGGGACCCAAGATCATATATCATTCGGTTATTTATACCCGGTGGGGGGAAAGATGATATTTCATGTCCAAGTAATAGTGAAGCTACGAATTTATTCCATGGTACGATTCCATTAGATGCATGTTTTGATAATAATACTCGTATACCTATCGATTTAGACTTGCTACCTATTTATTCAGATTTTGTGTTTTCTATAGTTAACTCACATTTTCTATTTTTCTTTTCATTATTTGTNATCGCTTGGATAGGTTTCACAGGGTACGATTATTTAGAAGAAAAGCCAAAATTATACTTAGTTTTCTTATCTGCTTATTATGGAATTGCTCATGCAACAATAGCCAGAGGCATATACAAATATTATCTTACATTTATCGTTCCCATATTTATCTTAGGATTAATCTCAAATCACGAAACTAAATCACTTAACCTAAAATTAGGCCAAACATTAAACCANTCTATCAGATTATTTTTAAATTCAAAATATAGGACTCAAAACATATCTTTTATGTATTGGGTGCATGCAATATTAATCATACTTTCTTTTGTTGGTCTCTTTATTGTGATTGATTTTACCATATCATTGGCGACATTTTACCAAACAAATTCAGGGATCTACTATTTGTCTCTAATATTAATATGCATCTATTTCATTATTAATCCCACTTCATCTAAAACGAGCTCCTCTCAAAATAGTTCATTTAAGAGTTCTAAAATCTATTTTTCTCAACTTTCAATATATTCCATAATTTATTCTATCTTAGTATATATTTCATTCAATTTATCACAATTGTATTTTACATCAATTGAGCATAGTATTTATAATTTCATTCTTATACTAATCATCCCTCTAACCTTTGTCTTATTGCCTTACTCACAATCTAAGATCATAAATACAGATGAAATCCAATCTCCAATAACTAAAATAGACATACAATTTATCAAAGAAATTTTTTCAATATTAATCTTATGTATATTTATTCTATTTTTTAATTATCAAATACTTATTGTACATAGGTTCTATTCTACTTTGACTGTATTTTTATTTTCCTTTATATATATGGCTCTACTTGGTTCTGATATTTGGTTGTCTTCCTATAAGGTTCCAGTTAGTATTTTTAATCAATACAAAAAAATGAAAAACTATCAAAAAATTGTATAAAACTTAAAATCGGATATATTTTTATAAAAATCGATTTACAATTTTCTAAAATATTATATCCTACAAATCGAGTGTACTAATATGTCAAAGTTAACCTTAAATTTTATATTCATATTTTTGATTTTAACTTTTACATCCCCTACATATAGCGCAGTAAATAATCTTTACGAAGAGGAGATTTCAGGATACTATGAGGTCTCAAATGAAATACTAAGATTTGACACAAAAAGAGAATTTACAATCAGTCAATATGATACATATAATTTAGAATTATCTGGACAAAATATTCCATATGTGAATATCTCCTTAATTGATGATACTACAAAAGGTAATTTAGAAAATATTATTCATCAAATAAAATATACTAATTTTATCCCAACTGTTAATTATAATTTTGATGGCTCAATAAACTCTATAGAATGGGATATGAATTTATTTCGATTAAATAAATCTTCTCAAGCAAATCCATTTGATCCTCCTGTGGGAAATATTTTTAATAATGGCTCTTTAAGTCATCGAATGTTTGATTTAGTCGTTTCAAGCAGTGAATTTACTGTTGCTTTAGAATATTTTGAGTTTCAATTAATAGGAGATCGTATTGAAAAATTAAAAGTAAATACCGAATTGAGTACCGATAATTATGATAGTGGTTTAGTATTTCGCACAAATATTCATATAATCAAAAGAGACTCTCAAAATGATATTATTTATGATTATAGCCAATCCATACAAGAATCCAATCTATTATCACGCAGCATAAACCTACTTGATATACCTATTCTTTGGGTTCCATTTCAATTTTTTATGATTATAGGTTTAGTTTATTTATATATTAAAATTAATGATTTTCTTAAAAAATTAAAAATAGATTATCCAAAAGAGGATCATCATGAATGAACGTTTTCGTCCTAAAAAAGAAACATCTACAATTTCAGATGAAAGTTTCAAAGGACCAACTCTGAATTTAGTAATAATTAATATTATATTTTTCTTTTTTTCATCTATATTAAGTCAAAACCTATTTTTGACATCTCCTCAAGTTATANTCATTACTGGATTTTCTCTCTATACATTTTTTGAAATCGGATTAATTTGGACTCCCTTGACGTCTGTTTTTACTCATTCAGGNATCGCTCATATTTCGGGCAATATGATTTTTCTTTTTATTTATGGTTATAGATTGGAAGAAATGAATGTTAAACCAAGATTTATTTATGCTGCCTATTTAATTACCGGAATTTTATCAACAATAATTGCCGCTCCAATTATCGGGTATCGCAGTATTTCTTTAGGAGCATCAGGCTCAATTTTCGGATTATTAGGTTTAGTTGGTGGCATTGAGATGAAAAAAAAGTCCTCAAATTTTAAGTCTATATTATTAGCTTCTTTCTTACTATTTATCATGTCAACTAGTGAAAATACTAATATTTTTGCACATCTATTTGGCTTATTAATAGGCATATTGATTGGTCGATATTATAATTTTGATATAGAATTATGATTAACTCTCATTTTTAACAATTAAGATCCATGAAGATAGCATTCCAATTAAGAATATGAATGAAATTTGTTGGTATTGTTCCTGATTATTATAGTCTTTCAATTTAATTTTAAGTTCAAAATGAGTATCTGATGCAATACTATTATTGGTATTGAAGTAATAGTAAAAGTTTAAATCTATTTCAAAAGAAATANTTTCAATTAAAAAATTATATAGGTTATAGGAAGATGTATCTGGTTGAAAAATGAATAAAATTGGTGTATTCAAATCTTCTTCTAATGTTAAATTAATGAATTCTCCTAAAAATAATTTATTACTTTCATTGTCTAAAAATTCAATTGTTATCGAAACTGTTTCGTACATATCTACCACAAATTCATTTCCCTCAATTCCATTCACCATAATTTTGGTTTTTGATTGTTTAGGTTCAATTAACCAATCAATACCCTCATTTAATATTTTCTCATTACTTTGGGCAGAATGAGGTCCAGAATAGTCATAAAGAATACCGGTATTGTCAAANGGTAATTGACTTGAAAATACAATAATTCGTCCTTCGNTATTAAACTGAGCTGATGCTGCTACTATTTTATTTCCAACCTTTGCTAACTCATTTGTATTAACATTTTCATTTTCAATTAAATTTAATTCAGGTCCAAAATGCGCAAAATTTGTATCTTCTGAAAATATCACTTGTTCATCAGACATCACGGCTGTATCTTTACATAAATCAATCCTCATATCATAGGATAAATACTCATAACTACATGGCTTCAGATTTATATCATCCTCCGTCTCACTAAGAATTGATATACCTGTATTTTCCAATATTTTATTCATACTGTTCTTTGAAAATCTACCATAGCTCGGATCTCCCTCTGCACTCAATAATCCACCACTAATAATCATAAATATTGCATTTCCATCCTTTTCAACAAAGTTTCTTATAGCCAATACTTCTTCTTCTTGATATTCCATATCTGGATTTGCTATGACTAATACATTGTACTCGCTTAATAATTCTTCTGTGATTAATCTGTTTCCACTTTTATGTATCATATGTCCATTGTACTCTAATGATTTGACCATTTGTGAAAATTGCCCCTCTGGACCATGGTTTCCAAAATAATTTCCAATTGTATCCAAATCATGACTGGTATCAAATAGTACTTTAGATAATCTAAATCTAGATTTACTATCAAAATATATAGTCATATTTGGTATTTTTGTGTTAGTATCTAAATCATAAAANTCAACTTCGCCATAGATAAATTCTATATTTTTTACATCAATTTCAAATTCAATTTCAATTAAATTATGGCCTTTTTCTAAAAAGATTTGATCTGGTAAATGAAAATTCACTCCATATGTCATATTATCATTAATGACTGGTATTACCGTTAATTCCCTTGATGAGTAAGCGTAAAAAGGTAATGTTTTATTTTCTCCTATCAATCTATGATGATATACATAATTCCTATCTTGCACAATATTAGGTGTGATCGACATCTCAAAATGGNAGTTATCATTTATTGTTTTATTTAGGATGGTATATGCTATTCCTAAATTTATTTGCCCTCTTCCTTGTGCTTCAACCTGGTCTATTAACCCGCCTGAATTCGATGACAAATTACAGCTCCCATATAGTGCTTCTAATATTTGTACATTGGTTGCATCTGGAAAAGCCTCTTTCAACAGGGCCACACCTCCTGATACATGTGGTGTTGCCATTGATGTACCTGATAATTCTGATATACTTCCATCCATTGCATTGACCGATACAATTCTTGCTCCAGGAGCTATGAAATCTGCACCCGAAAAGTTAATCGCAGGACCTATGCCTGAATAAGTCCATAATTCCCATTCTGTTTCAGAATAAGGGAATGATGCTCCAACTGATATGACATTATTTAATGCTGCAGGAATTCCTATTCCAGATCCAATTGGCCCCGTATTGCCCGATGCAGCAATCACTATGATGCCATTATCTACTGCAATGTCAATTATCGCTTGCATTGGGTCATTTAACCCTTCATATATCACCGTCGACAAACTTAATGATATAATATCTACATTTAGTTCAATTGCTTTTTCAATTCCTTCTATAATCCAAGAATTATCACCGGTCCCATTCTCATTTAATACTTTTATAGAATGTATTATTGAATTTGGTGCAATTCCATCAGAATCTGTAAGTTGAAAATTACCATCAATATTGTAACTTCCACTTGCTCCTATTATTCCCGCTACATGGGTTCCATGACCATCAAGATCATTCAAACCTTCAATCTCCAAATCACTCACCACATGAGTAAATATATTTTCCCCAAACCCTCCTAATGAAAAATTTAATCCAGTGTCAAGCACTGCTATTGATACTCCCTCTCCTGATAAATCATATTGATTTTTTAGAATATCTGCACCGATCATTTTACTGGTTTCTCTTAAAGTAAATGCATTTCTTATACCAAATTGATTTTTCAAAACTAATTGATTTGAACTTTCTGTTTTCGAAAATACGATGTCTTCAGTAATTGATTTCAAACCTTCTAAATCATATATACTATCATCCAATTGACTCACAACCAAAGATGGGATATACTTGAATTGTTTAATAATAATTTTTTCATCTAATAATTTCAATGCATTATCTCTGTAGGTATTGTCTTCAAAATATAAAATAAAATTGTCATTTTTATTTGCAATAGGAATGTAATCAATTGGAGTGTCTTTGTCATTTTCACCAACCAAATTATCCTCCTTATTATCTAATTCTATAATTTGATTTGTTTGTACATCAAATGAATTATTNAATGATGACATAGAACTTAATAACAAAAACAGTAACACAAAAATGTAAACTACATTATTTTTGTAGTACTTCCTCACATTTCTTCGTCTCTCCTCTAAAATTTAAGTGCTTTTTACAAACTTAGTGAAAATGATTAGAGATCAAATTTTTATTTAATTGAGAACTACCATTTATCGATGATTTTACATTTGTTAATGTATNAGCTCAACTATACAATGAGTGAACTCAAACAAAAGAAAATTCAAGATATACTATCAAAATATAGACGAGCTGGAGAAATTTCAATTGGTGCGAAAAAATTAGCTAAAAAAATAATCAAACCAGGAGTAAATATTTGGGAGGCAGGAGAAAAAATTGAAAATTATATAATTGAAAATGGTGCATACCCTGCTTTTCCTATTAATATAAGTACTAATAATGAAGCTGCACATTATTCTCCTGATATCTTAGATGATCGAATAATACCAAAAAAATCAATAATTAAGGTAGATTTAGGTGCTCATATCGATGGTTATCTCGTAGATACTGCAATTACCTTAAATTTTAACCCCGATTTTGATAATTTGTCTAAAGCTTCTGAAGAGGCATTAGATGCTGTAATCTCAGTTGCAAAAGCAGGTACAAAAATAAGTGAACTAGGAACTTTAATAGAAAAAATTATTACTCAAGCNGGATATGAACCTATACGAAACTTAAGTGGACACCAAATTAAAAGGTATGTTCTACATGCAGGGGTCACAATTCCTAATGCCTCACCTAGTTTTATAGATCGCCCACAAGGACGATTACAATTAGGTCGTATCTATGCAGTAGAACCCTTTGCGAGTAATGGAAAAGGATTAATTGAAAATGGCAATATCACAAACATATTTAGGTTTGTGAACCCTCCTTCCAAAAAACAAAAGGAACTCATCCCCTTATATAATCGTTATAAATCAAAAGTGGGTGTTTTGCCTTTCTCTCCAAGGCATCTATATGGTTTGGATACAAGTGAAGATAAATTAGGAATTTATATGAATTTAAGAAAATTATTACGTGCAAATATTATTACTGGTTATCCAATATTAATTGAAAAGGATAGAAAAGCAATGGTTTCACAATTTGAACATACCTTGCGTATCACAAATAATGGTTGCGAGGTTTTGACTTCAGAAACATAATACTAATTAATTGAAACAGTTATACAAAAATTTCAATCTCTCACTAACCAACGGATGTGTTTTTGTTTCAGGTAATACTCCTTCCTTTTCCAATCTTTCAGTTTCAAAAATTAAGTTATCTGTTTCTTCCAAATTTTTTATTAAATTATGTAAATCATCTCGGTCTAAATCTTCATCAAAATTTATATTAATATCATTTTTCTCTAAAATTGATTTATTTTTCTTTTTATTCAAATAATTTGTTAGATCGATGTACAAATTATCTTTGCTTCTTTCTACTAATTGGTTAAATTCTTTATCATCAATATTCAATCTAAAGCCTCTATATATCGAGTTTAATNTTGACCTAACAAAATATTCAATAGAAAATTCTCTGGCTCTATTAATGTCGATTTCGGACGGATCGATCATGTTTAAAAGTCTTACAGACATCTCATTTTCATTCAATTCATTATATTTTGTATTTAAATATTCAACATCAGATTTTAGAATTCTAACTACCTCCGCTCTTTTACCTATTTTGAATAACGCATTAATTAATTTTAACTCACCCATTACCTTTGCAGCATAATGATCTGCTAATAATTCTGTTCTTCGATATGCAAATGTTATTAATCTATATGCAAAATTCATCACTATTCGAATGATAAACATCAATGTAAAAATTAAGAATATCCTTATTAANGTAATTTGATTAAATGGTTCGTCTAATAATATTTCTCCCATTGCAGCAAGCAAAACTGCCCACGCAACAATAATTATCAATCTTGGAGAATATAATGCACTATTTATCCAACTGTCTTTTCTAGCTGCGTGACCTATTTCATGGGCCACAACTGCTTTGATTTCGTCGTCATTCAAAATATCAATGATATTACGATTGATTATTATCCAATCTTGACCTAATTTAGGTATCGGTAAAATTCTCATTGTAAATGCATTAGGCACTAACTCGTTTGACATGTAAACCCTTTTGATAGATTTCACTCCTGTTTTCTCAATCAAATTTTCAACCATCACTCCGATGCCAAATAACATTTTCAAATTTTGATATGTTCCCTCTGGTTCTCCAACCGCTAAATCCTCTAAAAAATGGTCTACATTCTCAATTGAATATTCAATTTTATCAGGATTCCCCAAATGAAATTCCATTTTTACTCTATTTAATAATGAATCTGGACCAATAATTTGTACCATATCTGATCTTGTTACCGATCTAACCCCTACGAAATATGATATAATTATTGGTATAAAAAATAATGCTATAATTGTTAAGGTGTTTAAGTGGAATTCTTCAATCCAATTAAAATCGTATGTAAGTAAGCTTTCAGTATTAGATTTAACTTCTATATGGCCAACAAACCAAATTTGAAATATATCATATATTAGAAATAAAATTAATGCCGCCCATCTTTCAGATGCCACCCTAAATTTACTGTCCACACTTTATCCCAAAATAGGAAATTTAAAGTATTTAGGAATGGCTAAGTCATTTCACTCAACGAAATTATGTTTTTTGCATTATCAAAATTGTCTACTGTAACTAAATTTCTACTTGATAAACTTANAAAAAATATTGTCACATAAATCCAAATCNATATAATAAATTTTAGATTTTTGTTAACTTTGTTCCTTTTCATTGATATTTATTGTAAGTTTTATATTATCAATTACTGTTAATCCATTATATGGCAAAAAATGAAATCAATCGTGGTTCACCTGATTTAGAATATAGTGATGAAGAAGTGTTAAATTACCATGAAAACAATTATCCAGGACATGGAAAAATCGAAATTATTCCAAAAACTCCTGTTATCTCTCAAAGAGATCTTACATTAGCCTATAGTCCAGGAGTAGCTGTTCCTTGTTTAGAAATCCAAAAAAAACCTATTGATTTATATAAATATACCAATATTGCAAATACAATTGCTGTTATATCAAATGGTACCAGAATATTAGGGTTAGGAGATATTGGTATTGCAGGATATCCAGTGATGGAGGGNAAATCAATTCTTTTTAAAGCATTAGCAAATGTCGATGCATTTCCTCTTATACTCAGTAATTATGATCCAGATTCATTCATTTCAACAGTCAAATCAATTTCGCAAAATTTTGCAGGTATAAATTTAGAAGATATACAAAAACCGGATTGTTTTCTTATAGAGCGCACATTAGAAAAAGAATTAGATATTCCTGTTTTTCATGATGATCAATGGGGNACTGCAGTTGTAACTTTGGCTGGAATACTTAATTCATTAAAATTAGTGGATAAAAATATCGATGATGTTAATATTGTTATGAATGGTAGTGGTGCATCTGGCATCGCAATAACTCATATGTTACTTGATGCAGGTGTAAAAGGAACTAATATACAAACAGTAGATAGAATAGGCACAATTTATTCTGGAAGGGGTGCCATGGATATGTATAAAGAGGAGTTATCAACTCGTATTAATCCAAAAAAGCTATCTTTATCTCTCTCTGAAGCGGTTGAAGGAGCAGATATCTTAATTGGAGCATCAAGTCCAGGTGCGTTTACAAAAGATATGATAAAATCAATGCAAAATGATGCNATTGTNTTTGCGATAGCAAATCCTGATCCAGAAATATTACCCAAACATGCTATTGCTGCAGGGGCTACAGTTGTAGGTACTGGTCGATCAGATTTTCCAAATCAAATTAATAATGTCTTGGGTTTTCCTGGTATATTTAGAGGATTATTAGATGTACGAGCTAAAAAAGTCACAAACAATATGAAAGTTGCAGCTGCAAATGCAATTGCCAGTATGACTCCTGAAGAGGATCTCACCCCAGATAATATAATTACTAGTCCTACCGATCCTCAATTAATGGCCACTGAAGCTGCAGCAGTTGCAAAAGCTGCGATTAAAGATAATGTCGCTAGGAAAATAATAAGTGATGAAAAAATTTATGAACTAACCCTTAAACGTATTGAGTATTATCAAAAAATATTTGCTCCAACAGTGAAGTCTCGAAAAATCAATTAATAGTTATGAAGCTTGGGCTTAATGAAACTTAATTTAAAATAAATTCAATTGAAAAAATGAATTTCTATGACAGATAGGCCATAAAATAAATTGGATGAATTTCAGTAAATTATATCTATATACATCCTTCATCAATTTTGATTTAATCAATTTAGATAACAGTTATATTTTATTTTTTTAAATATCTATTAGAACGGGTAATAATCTTATATAATGCATTATTACCAATTTCTTAGAATAAACATATTTTTTGGATTTTTCTCAAAAAGTATTCCATAAGGAGTCAATCTCATGTCTAAAAACAAAAAAAGGAAAAAGAAAAGTAATTCCGAGAGAGACTCTAAGGCAAGGACTGCATCTGCTGCAGTATTTTTCAATGAAAATAAATCAATTGCTGGTTTTGGAAATTCCTTACGAGCTGTCTTCACATCTGTTAGAGAACTGGTTGAGAATTCACTCGATGCTGCTGAACATAAAGGTGTGACTCCCAACATATCGATTAAATTGAGAAGATTAAAAAAACAAGAACTTATTGAATTAATGGGTACCAATATCATAAAAATTGATGACAAAAAAATAGACTTCATAGAATTATCATGTAAAGATAATGGGATTGGAGTGCCTAAATCTTTAATTCCACAATTGTTTGGTACTGTCTTAGCTGGAACCAAATATGGGGTGCAACAAGCAAGAGGAAGATTTGGCCTTGGCTCAAAAATGGTTTTACTATATGCAATGTCAACGCTTGATTTACCCATTCAGATTACAACAAGACATGAAAAAGATAATTTAACACATCGAGTAAAATTATTTATTGATCTCGAAAAAAATCAGCCCATTATACATAGTGAGGAACAATTTGAACCAGGTTCAAATGAATATTATGAAAATACTGGGACTGAAATCAAGGTTTCCTTTACTGGGTCATGGAATATGGCCAAATTATATGTCAAAGAATATTTTAAACAATTGGCTATTATTACTCCATATGCAGATTTATTTATTGATCTTCCTCCAGATAATGATATTCATGAACCATTAATTTTTCAAAGGGTAGTCGATGATATTCCAAATCCTCCCAAAGTTGTAAACAATCACCCTTGGGGTACAGATATCTCTACTTTTAGAAGAGAAATAAATAATTCAAATGATACAAATCTTATCAGCTTTTTGACTAAAAACTTTATGGGAGTTTCTGAAAAATCGGCTAAATCATTTTTTGATGAAGTCAAGGTCTCCACAGAAAAATCACCAAAAGCGTTAACTAGTCAAGAGATTAGGAGAATAGTTCATGATGGATTTTCAAGAGCCTTGAAAGAAGCAAGAGATCCAAGTATCAATGTAAAAGATAGAATTTTTGGTTTCAAACCTCCCACTGGTGATAGTTTATCGCCTCTAGGTGCAGAAAGACTCAAAAAAGGATTGGAGAAGGAGCTGACTCCAGAGTTTGTTCACGCAATTACTCGAGATCCAAAAGCCTATGAAGGCCATCCATTCATTATAGAAGCTGCCATAGGTTATGGTGGTGGAGTAAATAAAGCCGCACAATCCAAAGGAGTTACAATTGTGGATAATCGAATTATATATCGTTTCGCAAATCGTATCCCTTTAATTTTTGGTGCAGGATCTGATTTAATAACTAACATTGTAAACAATATAAATTGGTCCGATTATGGTTTGACAAGAGGAACTGAACCTTTAGCTATCGCAGTTTCTCTTGTTTCCACAAAAATCCCATTTCCAGAAACTTCAAAAGAATATATAGACAAAGTTGACGAAATAGGTGCAGAAGTCAGATTAACCTTAATGCAACTAGGTAGAAATTTAAAACGTTTTCTCTCTGGTCGAAGGAGGAGACAAAGAGAAAGAAAAAGGAAATCTCAATTTGAAAAATATGCCCCAAGAACAATAAATAATTTACTCACAATTCTTGATAAAGAAGGATTAAGAAATAGTACNCTTGATATAACTGAAAATCGTTTTATCTCNGCACTANCATCCGGAAAGTCAAAAACTGGGCATCAAAAATTACCTAAGGGCCAACCTATTTTTCTTGCTCCAATCTGGTACCGTGAAGATACAATAAATAAACTAAATGAAAATGACATTTTTGATTTAGCCTCATTTTTACAATATGATAATATCAAATTATCTAAAATAGTTGAAATACCCGAGTTAGAAGTTGATATTATTAAGAGAAGAACAATCTCCGAATTAGATAAATCTTCTTTTATACCAGATCTTGATCCAGACATGTTAATACCTTCTAATATCGAAGCNAGGTTTAGTCGAAGAGAAAACAAAGAAAAGTTAATATTTCTCCCAAAATTAAATAAATCTTTACACAGACGTTGGATACGATCAATATATGATTATTTAGTATCGCCTACATTACAATTAAAGAAAGTTGATGGACTCATTATAAAATTAATCGAAAAAGATCGTTTAGCAATACTAGATAATATGCATCAGAGTATCACAAATNGTGATCTCTCTATTAATAATAACAATAGTTTATCTGATGTTTCTATCCAAGTAAATAAATTAAAAAATATGGACTCTACAAATTTAAATATAATCCAAATCGATATCTCTAAAACTTTTATAAATTTTGAAGAACTAAATGCCGATCCATTAATATCAAAATTTAAATTTAAAACTTTAACTCAATTCTTATTCGCTACCACTCATCCCTCTAAACCATTAAATGAAAAACTATTGTCACAGATACTTATACCTAATTTTCAAGAAACTCTCAAAGAATTTATTTCTGCAAATAAGCAAATTGCCTCTCTAAAACTAACAAATACCGATCAAAATTGGATCGATGGATATTTGCGAAATGCTTTCAAACGACGAAATATCCTTAAAATATCAGATTTGGTCAAATATCCACAAGATCAATTAATTGAGATAGGAGAGTTACAAAGAACGTTGTTTAATGCATATATTTTATTTTTACTTCGAAATCAAACATTATTTTCAAATGAAAATTTTATTACATACTATCATAAAGAGAAAATAAAAGCATTTGAAAAAATAAATATCACTAATTTCGAACAATTAGCATCAACCAACTCAATTGATATATTTTTAAATAAAAATAGCGACGATTACATCGAACTTTTAGTTAAAGAAACAAAAGAAAATCTCACAAACATTTTGGAAAAGTCACAAAAATTAGGCTCACTAAAAATGTTAAAACAAATTAATAACAACATAGAAAAAGAATTCAAAAAACTAAAAATTACGAATACTAACAGTTTATTAAAATCTTCATCTAAAATGTATTCTAAAAAATTACAGAAATATGTCCTTAAATATAAAATTTTACTGGGAACTCAATTTGATAATTTCAATAGTGAAATAGCCAAGATATTCAAAGAATATGACATCAATATTTTAGAAGAAATAGTACTTAGTCCTGAATATTTTACAAACTTAAAATTTCAACATGATCATCTTCAAATTGTTACCAACTTTTTTGATATAATTTTTTCTCCAATTATCTTTATCTCCTCAATACTATCTAATTCATTTCATGTTTTATATAACTATGGAGTAACTAATATTGGTAAATTTTTAATCTGGGAAACTCAAGAGTTATCTAAGATCACACAATTACCAGTTAACATTATTGATGATTTGAAAAACAATTTTAATGAAACTACTTTTCAATCTAACATAAATAAATTCAAAATAAAGTTAACTCAATTGACAAATATTTACTCATTGAAAGAACTGGAATTTTTGGAAAAAATCAAATACAATAGCCTAAGCCATGCAATTTCAATCAAGTGGGCAGACCCTTCATCATTTATCTCGAGTCAAAATAAAGTGTTGAAACAATATAATGATATTTTAACTCAACCTATTAATCAGTTACATCATTTTATATCTAATGAAAAATTAGCAAAAAAAATGTTATCCATATTCAAAGAGTTAGAGATTGAACATGAAATTTTCTCATTATTAGAATTGCTCATGAATCCTATTGATCAAATTATTTTAAAATTAAAAAATAAACATGATAAAAACTATTTATCTAATTTTATTTCACATTTAAATCTATCAAAAATATCTGAATTTGAATTGAATTTAGAATTAATTGAAAGTGCGTTAATTTTTAATATAATCAAAAAGTTAGACCTTCCCATATCTGCTTTTAAAGATCTTGGGAAAAATACAATCTCAATACTTCATGATTTAAATATAAAAAATATAAAAACCTTATTTTCCCATAGTTTTGAAGAATTATCTACTTTACTAAATTTAGATATTAATGTCTTCACAAAAAATATTCTCTTATCTAAATTCCAAGATAAAGGGACCTCTCTATATTTTAAGGATGATAACAACAATGTCATCTCAAAAATTCATTTCAATAGAGATGGGAAAGATTATTTAAAATCAGAAGAAGTAACTTCTCTTCATAATGCAGGAATTAAATCCATAGAAGAACTATATTACTTGACTGATCCTGATACTTTTGATGTCATAATTACAGATAAGTCTGGCAAACATTTGTTTTCATGGGAATTAATTAATCATTTGAAAAAATTATTAGACTCTCCTCCAGTTATCATATCTTGGAAAAATAAAAATAAACCTCAAATAGATCAAGAACACCAATCTCCCGAAAATTCTAATAATGTTATTGATTTTTATGAAACTTTTACCTCTTCAGAACTACGTGAATTGTCAAACATAGGTATTACTAAAGTATACGACTTTCTTACTAGCACTCCATCAATAATATCTGATTGCTTGGGTTGGTCATTAGAAAAATCAACAAATATACTTAATTCAGTATTACTTCAAGAAGCAGGAATTTTATTATCAGACTTAGAAATTTTTAATGATGAACACATATCACATCTAAATGAGCTTGATATATTTACAATAGAAGATCTCTATTTCTCTACACGAAAAGATAATTGGATTTCAAATGAAATTAATTGGGAATCCATTGAAATATTCAAAAATTTACTTCATCTCCCAATTCATAACCTTTCAAATACATTTGGTCAAGAAATCGTTGACTCACTTAGCAATAATCAAATTAATACTATACTCGAGTTCATATTGACCTCTGATCAAATATTACAACAAAGAACTAATTTACCCGCTGAACGTTTTGAAAATCTAAAATTTTCATTAAAATTCACACCCCTTATCGAAACTTTTTGCTCTTCAATATTTTTTATGCCTAAATTAAATTTCACAGAATGCAAGTCTCTTTTTGAAAATAACATAAAGACTATAATTGATTTTATTTTCGCAGATATAAATATTTTAGCGAATATATTGAATAAAAATACAAATGATTTAATTAATCTTATTAGTTCTATTGATATAGAAACAATATCTTTGTGTTTACAAAATAGGTCTATTGAACTCAAAGACATAGATCTGTTTAGTTCAACAGATAGAAAATTGTTGAAAGAATTAAATATTTATTCTGCAACCTCATTGTTAACTCTACAAGATTTAATTTTCAACTATCACATATTAGTTGATACATTACCTTCCCATCTTTTAGAAATTATAGATCAAATCCAATATGTTTGTTCATTGCCACTTAGTCAGTTTCCTGATCTAAACACCCATGATGTCGAGATCCTAAATAACAATGAAATATTTACAATTTCAGATCTTTTATTTACATTCAATTATACATCAACTCAAACATCTAATATTCCATTATTAGATAGTATAATTTCAACAAAAAATGATATCGGCAATTTAACTCATTTGATTTCTATGAGATTACTACCTTCTCATGTAGTATCAGACGTGGTTTCAAAAGATCAAAATTTATTAACATGTTGGATGCAAGACTCAGACTCGATTGATCCAAAAATAGTCCAAAATATACGAAAAACATTATTATTAAATATAAAACATACTACTTTCTATGACTCAAAAGTTCCAGATCAAGCAAAATTACCTAATCTAAGTATTGCTAAGTTTATAATTCAAAATACAATATTGTCACATTCTGGAAGACATATCTCAAACTCCTTATTAACATTAATCCAAAAACCAGGATCGCTAATCGATATATCTGATCAAGGTGCAACTCCAATAACATTATTAGATATTGATTTATTCTCATTCAGATCATTACTCAGAATGAATATTTTTACTATCGAAAAATTAGTTTACGCAGATGTTAAAGAACTTTCTAAAATTACTCAACAATCTCAGAAATATTGGAAAGAAATAATTAAGTCCTTTAATCCCAATGAATTCAATAAAAAACTCAAAAAAATAGGCATTCCAATCGATATCCTTGATATTTCATATTTATCAAAAGTAAATTGGGAAAAATTAGGAATAATATATTTAGATCAAATAATAGATCTCCAAAATTCCAACAAAATCCCTCCCTTACTTTTAAATTTCCTTTATTCCCCCCTAATATATTTAATTAACAATCCAAAAGAAAAAACTTTAGTTGAAAATTTAGGTGCAACTAATATCTTAGAAGCTATACATGTTTTTAGATCAAATAAAATCTCACTTAATTTAATCCAAAATATTATTTCAAAGTCCTGGCACAATTTTAATAAAAACTGGATTAGATCTCCCATAACGAGCAATATACATAATATTAATTCACTGCAAGAACTCTGCCAAAAATATCGTATATCCAATAATTCCCTTACATTTAATCAAAAAAGATTGGCAAAACTATTGCTTACATCATCACCTGATTTAAAAATCAAAATTTTCAGTGACTCTGAAAGTATTAATAATAATTTAAATATAATTGAAAATATCACGAATTCCGGCAAATTAGGGCGTAATAATTTTATTGATAAAATTAAAAATTTCAGTAGTAATAATAATTTAACCTAAATAAGTCTCAAAGTTTTGTGATATAATTAAAAAACAAGTAACTTTATTTTACTCAAATCTAAATAGATTAAAAAAAGAACAAAAATACATTAACAGGGGAAGAATTATGGTCACTCAATTAATTAAATGTTCAAATAATTTAGCTCTTCCTCCCATAGAAAAAAAAATTTTTATTGATTTAGACTTAAAAATTACACAAATTAAAAAGCACCTAAGAGATGAATTTAATCTTGATCATACCAAATTTGTCATTTTTTTCGAAGATAATACTAAATGGAACCGTTTGAATGATAGTGACATTCCAAGTAAGTTTGGTTTCAGAGGAGATATCAAACAAATAGATATCAAGAAGCAAATAGATTTAACCAATTTTTATAAAAAATTCAAAAAAAATTCATCTGAAATAATTAATTATCCATATGGAGTCCTACATGTATCTCAGCTAGATCCGGAAACAACAAAACAAAAATTAGTAGATGTCACAAATTCTTTTTTGCAACAAGCATTAGATGATCCTTCAAATGTATCCTTTTCTATACCAAGTAGAGGTGGAGATAACATAGGTTTTGATGAAGACTCGGAACTTGTTTTACTTGGAAAACAAAAAATCGCAAGACAATTTAGAAACCTTTCTTCTGTTAAATCAGTACAACAATTAACTGAATTAATGAAAATATTACATGAACAATTAAATCGAGGTATTCATAGTGCAAAAAGAGATATTTATTACCAGGCAGTAAATATATTCGAAAAACAAGATACTAGTGATAGTCTAATAGAAGATATTGGGGCAATGCTACAAGTTACTCGATCCTCAATGAATGTCACTGCCTCAGCGAAAGGTAATGTTGTTGGTCACATTGAATTTGAAGAACAAGGTAATTATAAAGATTGTACAAAGCAAGGCAATTCAGTTCAGATTTCACCTAATATTGATGATTATACCAAAATGCAAAGTGATGCAGAATTCGTTTTGGTAATAGAAAAAGATGCAGTATTTAACCGATTATCTGAAGATAAATTTTATAATTATGTACCTTCTATTTTAGTCACTGCTAAGGGGCAGCCAGATATGGCCACTCGTATGTTTCTTAAAAAAATTAATGATGAACTAAATTTGCCAATTTTAGCAATAATGGATGCAGATGTCTATGGATTTGAAATTCTCCGAGTATACTCTGTTGGTAGTAAAGCTTTGAGTTTTGAGGCTGCAAATTTAGCTGTTCCGAATATCCAGTGGTTGGGATTATTGCCATCTGATTTAAGAGAAGATTCTGGTTTTGGCATTCCTAAAGATACCCATATTAAAATGACTAAAAGTGATGAACGTAGAATTAAATTGTTATTAGATGAAGAATTTGTAAAAAGAAAACCAAAATGGAGAGAACAAATTGAAATTTTACTACAAGATGGGATAAAAGCTGAAATTCAAGCTTTAAATGCCCAAGATCCACAATATATAACCAACCATTACTTACCACGAAAGTTGGAGGAAGGAGATTTTATTTGATATCTCACTCTGTATGTTAAATTCGAATATAATCTCCGATAAATATGTTCATATCTAAATTCTAACCATATTATTTTAGTAAGTCAAAGAGTTAGGTATATTATTACTAAGTGAGTTAAAATATGAACGAAAAGTCTATGTTAGAACTTTCTATCTCCGCAGATGAAAATTTGAGATCAAGTATTGAAAGTGCTAATTTTGCTAATTTTATCAAATCATATGACTCATACGAAGAAGTGATCCACTATTTTGAGGGTGTAGGTAAACATACTGAAAGTCGAGAATTTTTGAGTAGATTACTGACAATATTAAATCAGTTAGTTGAAAGTAAAGATGAGGATGCTAACAAATACGATAAATTTGGAAATGAATTTGTTGTATTTGCACATCACTTCAAAGCTAAAATATTAGAAACCTTAGATTTAGATTTAGATATTGCTCTCAGTGAAAGAAAAAATGCATTTGAGAAAACCACTGGGATTTACAAATTGGAACAATTATCGTATTTTATGATTAATCTCATTATTACAGATAATTTCATTTTATTAGCATCCATGTTATCACATTTAGAAAAATCAAAAGAAGATTATTTAGACTCTATATATGATGAAATATGTGATTTCCAAGATTATTCTGATTGGTTAGATAAAAAATTAGATCCTGAAAAAATTGCTGAACAGATTTATGANAATTTCGCCGTTCTTTTAGCTAGTTTAGCTGATCTATCAAATGAAATAAAAAGTATTTCAAAAAAAGCTANAAAANCAATTTCAAACCTTGAAAACTTTTCNTNAATAGATTATAGCTATTTAAAATCACGAATAAATTCAGTGGAAGCAAAAATAATTTCTGAAACNGTTGATGATGTTAANGAAATTAANGATAGCCATGTTAAATCAAAAGTNATACCATATACAACTTTGATTGATACTAANATANACGAGGTAGAAAACTTACTTGAGAAATTTGTTAAAAAGAAAAAATTAAATTTTGAAGTATCCGTCTCATCTGTTCCAATAGTTGGCGCAAATCCTGCAAATTCACCTCATCTTGCCATTATAGGTCAAACTGGGTCCGGAAAAACCACTCTTACTAAACAAATCATAAAAGAAAATATTAGAGTTCATGATGCATCAATCATTGTTTTTGATCATCACCACGAATATTCAGATATAGCCGATAAAATAATACAAATTGGTGGCTCGAAAAAAGATGATGCTTTCAAATATTATGAACTAAATGATATTAAATTAGCCTTGCAAAACACAAGGAAATTTATGGATGATCAAAATGAAAGTCATTTTATCAATAATGATAACCAAGATATGAGCTCCGGGGATTACTATTCACCTGAACTTGCGATTGAAAGAATTTGTTCATTTACAGAAGATGTAGTCGATAAAATAGTTCAAACTGATAAAAATAATATTNTGCCTATTAAAAAAGGAGAAATTTTAGTTTACCAAATAAATATGGATAATGATAAAATAAATCAAAGGATCATCGCATTTTTCATGAAAAAAATATTAGATTTGGCAAAACACAAAGCTCTCCCTAACAAAACAATAATTGTTNCTGAAGAGGCTCAAAAAATTTCAAATACTGCTTTTGAAGATATTGCATCTGAAGGACGCAAATTTGGGCTCTATTTGACTTCAGTCACTCAATCATTTGAATTTAATAAATCAGTATTAAACAATTCAGAATTAATTATTTTCAAATNTCATAAAATAGATAAAGATAGCCAAGTATATGATTTATTNACTGATAATGCGAAAATATTATTATCAGAATTAGAAGTTGGTGAGTATTTAAGTTATAATAGGGATAAGAAACGATGGGTTCTTTCATATAATCCTGAATCTTTAACGGCATTACATGCAAAAACCACAATTAAAAATAAAATTAAAAGACTTGAAAAATTAATATAATTTTTACTAATTAATTATNATTTTTTAATTAATTAAATTGTTATATGAGTAATGGTTATTTATGAAAAGAATCCTATANTATTTTATGGAAGATAAAAAGGTGCTTCAAACAAAATTGGTGGTTGAATATGAACAATTAATCACTAAAATAGAAGACCTTGAAGGCGATTTAGGCTATGTTTCCGGAAANAATTTAGATGATTTAAATNTATTAATTGAATATAAAGATCGTTTGGAAAACGAAATTAANTCTTTTCCTGGACAAAAAACTCCTAAAAAAATTATTAAATCCAAAGGAAAACCAAAAACATCAGGTTCCTCATTTAATTTAGATTATATTCTTTCTCTAATTGGGGCTTTATTGTTATTAAANGTATTTTACTCTATGTCACTAACTAGCATCGTAGGAGGCTTCCCCTCAGATATTATTGATTATATCTTAGGGAGTGGTNCAAGCACAACATATGATCAATTTATNTCTAATCTTACATCTCAAAGTGATACTNTTCCAATATTATTTATCACAGGGTCAAGCTTATGTCTTGTAGGAGCGATTATCTCTAAAAATCGTCAAACGTATTATGATATTTTGATAGGTTTANNGNTATTAGGGTTTGCATTAAACTATTCCTACGATCTTGTTTTTTCTTCCTCAAATAATGAATTTGCAAACGAATTCACCGCCTCTACATTATTATTAGGGTCTATACTATCTATTATTGCTTTATCTTTTCTATTAGAAAGCTTCAAAACTGAAATAAGATATGAAAAATTATTTTTGATTTTTTCAGCTCTCTTAACATTTTACAGCGGAGTCACTCTTCTACTTTATTGGGTTTCTTTCATACCAGATAATGTTGAAGAATTGGTATTCCAATGGCCCTTGATCACCATCTCATTATTAATTAGTTTCTCATTATATGCCTTAACCTATTTGCAAAAGTTAATTTCTAACTTAAATTTGAATTTCTCAGTTCACAAAACTCTTACACTTTTGGGTTATGTTTTTCTCACAAATGCCTTTTATACAATGACCTTATATAGTATTCCAGGTGGNTTCCCACAAGATATAATTCAATTTTTTATTGGTGGNTCTAGTACACAAATCTCAACCTTGGCCTTAATAGAGAGCTTAAATACCGACTCAGTTCTAACCATAATCGTTGGTGAATTATCTCTTGGTCCGTTTTTAATAATAATTGGTCATTTCTTAAATAAGGATGAAAAAACCAGTTTTACACTTCTTTCAATGATTTCATTTTTAGCATTCTCTTCATTATTCAATTTCAATTTTTATGCNAANCGTGATCCATCTTTCATTGAAGGAGCNATGTTTGATTACTTAATATTTTATGGTNNCATATTTGCATTANNATCCATATTGTTTTTNTTAGAAGGATTNTTTATAAAAACAAAATTATCNAAATTCTTCTCATTCACTACTTCCATTTTGATTTTTGCAGGCAGTGCTCAAATATTACTTTTCGCTACAAATAATTCTAATTTAGATGATCTAATCTATTCNTGGCCATACATAACTATCTGTTTATTCATGGCAACACTAAACAAAACAATAGCAAGCATAAGATCATTATTCCAGTAGATATTTCATTAGTAGAGCATCTTCACCGTCTGAATAATAACTCTTGATTATTTTTTCACTTATAAAATTCAAATTTTCATATAATTTGATCGCTCCATAATTTGAATTTCTAACTTCCAATGTTATTTGCTCCATATTTTTTATCAAATTTGCTTTTTTCAAAATATCATGCATCATCATTGTCCCTAGCCCCATCCTTCTCGCATCTGGCAAAACCGCAACTGATACAATATGTCCTTTTTTTGTACTCCTCATCCTCCAGGGTGTAGAAAAACCTCCTTCCACTCGCATTAAAATATAGCCCACTACTCTACCATTCAATAATGCCACACATGATGTTTTTTGCCATGATTTTATCAATTCAATAAAATATGCTATGGGATAATTCTCTGGTAGACATACTCTGTTAATATGAACGATATCTTCAAGATCTTTAATATCAGGATCTCTTATTTTGATATCATTCTCTATCATTTTATTATCTTAATATAATACAGATTTAAAAATACTGATTTCCCTTAAAAATAAAATTAGTTATATTTGCATTTTTAAACATTATATTTCACGTTCCAAAGTATTTCAATTACTTCAATTTATCTTGTTCCCTATTCGATTTGAAATTCTTTTAATAAAAACAATTTAATATATTTTAACACATAGAGATAATATGAAGATAAATCGAAAAATCATAGATATCATATATCTTGGTTTTTTTTCTATTTTCTTAATATTATTCGTATCAGGTCAATTTACTTCAATCACTGGGTACTCATTAGTTGTCATCGATAATGCAGATCCTAATTCAATGTTTCCAACGTATTTTCAAGGTGATCTTTTTATTATTNACAAGGACAACCCTTCTGACATAGTAATTGGTGATGTAATCGTCTATCTATCAAATTCAAACAATAGAATTATACATCGAGTGATTGACATATTTATTGACTCTTCTCAAAATTATTTTTTTAGAGTTAAAGGAGACAATCCTATTACAAATTATCGTCCTGATAATTATGATGAAGGGACTTTTATTCCATTTGATGCAGTATTAGGAGAAATTCTGTTTCGAGCTCCATATTTAGGTCACTTATCATTAACCCTTCAGCAAAATATTTTCATTCAATCTTTAATGTTCATTATTTCAATAATTGCAATTTTATTCCTATTTTTATGGGATGAAAAAGAAAATGCAGAGGATAAACAGTATTATGATCTAACAAAAAGTAACATATCCTCTAAACTTTCNATGACGAATTTACAATTTTCATCATTCTTGAAACTTATTTTTAATAATAAAAATCGGATCTATAGTTTACTAATCTTTTTTGCCATTACTTTCATACTNATTTTATCTATATATTCGCCAAATTTACTTTTATCCACTGATGATAAAATCAGAGGTATTCAAAGTATTACTTATGATGATGAAATCAGTTTATTAGAAAATGATGGTCTGCCGGANTCTATTTTTGTGAATGTNTTTATCACGGTATATGATAATGGAAATATCTTAAACTACATCGAATCTATTATTTTAGAAGTATATTACAATAATACACTTCTGACTGAGACAAACTGGAACACATTTCGCCCTATTAAAGGTGAATTCACATATGGAGGGTCCATTATTATCCCTTCTACCCACTTTGAATTATTTGGTGAATCAAANACAATAATTGTAATTCTTACTCCTTATGTGAATACATTATTTGGGTCTGAATTATTGGATTCCTACAACTCTTCTACCATAATCGATATTTAGCTTTTTNTCAAATAATTCAAGTTTCATGTACTAAATGAATAATATTAAATTATAATAAATTTAGACNTAATTATCTCATGAAAAGATTGGTTTTTGTATTAATCGCACTTTCTTTACTTTTACCATTTCAAGTGTACTCTGAACCTTCTTATGGTGAAATATCAGATAAAAATTATCCTTCATTATCAGTTGTGAAATGGATTGACCAAGATCAAATTATATTAGGTGATACTATTTCAGTTACTGTCAATATTACTAACTTTTCAAATTCATATGCNTATAATATTTCTATCCAAGAACCAACTTTTCAATCTAATATTATGAATGACTCAAGAAATCATACTACCTATACNTGGTTTGAGATTGGCTTCGGAGGTTCCATATCATATTCCTATGACATAACTCCCTCTGTAATCGGTCAATTTACANTAGAACCAACAACCATTTCTTATTATGATGAAAATAATACTATTTACAAATCTCAATCTGCTTATCTCCCCTTTGAAGTTAATACGGAAGCACCACCAGAATTAGACTCTGAAATATGGCGTAATATTCTTATTATGGTCAGTATATTTGTCGCAATCCCAATAGCCTTGTTNACTATTTTATCTTATCAAAAGAGGTGATTGTTATATCATTGAAATTATTGCTTAATAATACTAATCNCCGTTTTTTACTAGTAGGAGGCAAAGGAGGAGTTGGAAAATCAAGTATTTCTGCGTCAATCGCTACCACTTTTGCCAATAATAAACAAATGACTTTGATAATCTCAACTGATCCCGCACATTCTCTGAGTGACTCCTTCAAACAGGATTTAACTGGAGGAGAACCTGTTCCCATTGTTGGTTTGCCTAATTTATTTGCGATGGAAATCGATCCAAAACAATCTTCGGATGATTTTAAATCTTTAGCAAATATCAATAAACAAGAGGATGCAGATAATTTAATGTCTCAACTCTCTCAATTTGGGTTAGACGATTTAGATGGTATCTTCGACACAATGCCCCCCGGTATTGATGAGGCCTTGGCTTTAGCAAAGGTTATTCAATTCATAAAATCTGACAAATACTCACATTTTAAACGTATTATTTTTGATACTGCTCCAACTGGGCATACACTTAGAATGTTATCATTACCTGATTTTCTCGACTCCTTCATGGGTAAAATCATAAAATTAAGAGTAAAAATGAATAATGCAACTTCTATGTTTAAATCTTTAATGGGGGTAGAGACACAACCCGATAATACTTTGGAAATTATGGAGCATCTAAAATCAAGTATGAANATAGTTAGNGATTTATTCAAAGATGNANCTCAAACCGAATTTNTNATTGCTACTATNCCGACCATGATGGCAATAAATGAGTCTGAACGACTTAAATCACAATTAAATCAAGAGGGNATAAGTGTAAANCATATTATTATTAATCAGATACAAAANGACAATTNGAATTGTAGTTTTTGTAATGTTAGATCAAAAGGACAAAGTGAAAACCTAAAGTATATACAATCAAAGTTTGAAGAATTGACTTTAACCACATTACCTTTTTATGACAAAGAGATTACAGGGATTGAATCACTAACTATGATGGGTTCAGATATATTCAGTTAATAAATTAATTTAACCATTCTGATTTAATATTTTCTAAGACAATTTCTATATCGTCTTTGCTAATATGTCTATGTGTGGTAAACCTAATCAAATTATTTGAAAAAGGGACGCAAAATATATTGTTTTTTGCAAGTAAATCAATTCCTATTTTTGAGTCATTAAATATCTTTTTTGTATCACAAACAACGATATTCGTTTTTGTGTCCCATACTTCTAGTCCTATATCTATCATACCTTCTGCTAATAATTTAGCATTTTCATGGTCTTCATTTAATCTCTCCCTCATATTTTTTAAGGCTAACAATCCTGCTGCTGCAATCACACCAACCTGTCTCATACCTCCGCCTAACATTTTTCTTTTTTTTCTAGCGATATTGATGAATTCATCATTTCCTGCAACTATACTACCAATTGGTGCACTTAATCCTTTTGACAAACATGCGGATATAGAATCTATATTTTTTGTATATTCTTTGATATTTGTATTATATGCTTCCACTGCATTAAATATTCTTGCACCATCCAAGTGTATATTCAAATTATTCTCTAGTGCAACTTCAGTCATTTCATTCATTTGATCCTTAGTTAAAGGACTTCCTCCNTGTCGGTTATGTGTATTTTCAATACATAGTAAACTAGTATTAGGATAATGAATATTTTCATCTCTAATACATTTTTCAATTTTTTCCTTTGAAGCATATCCTTTATTNGACTCATATAATTTNGGTATTGCTCCTGCTATCGCTGCTAATCCTCCAACTTCATAATAATATATATGTGACTCTTTCTCAAGAAGAATTTCATCTCCAGGTTTTGTATGTGACATTACTGAGACTAAATTTCCTTGAGTTCCAGATGAAACAAATAATGCACTTTCCATCCCAAATAATTTTGCTGCATATTCCTCTAATTCATTCACAGTTGGGTCATCCCCAAATACATCATCACCAACTGATGCATTTTTCATAGCTACTCTCATATCTTCAGTTGGTTTTGTCACCGTATCACTTCTAAGGTCTATATTTTTCATAATTATTATAGATCTTTGAATCATAAATATTTTTTACAAGTATGCAATCATGATGCAATATAAATGAAAATTTACATTCAATTATACTGGTCCTTATGATGGCTTGCAATAATTATCTTAAAGTATNGTATAATTATATCAAAAATATAATGACCTATTCTGGTGTTTTTATTGCAGTTGAAGGTGTTGATGGATCTGGTAAATCCACTCAAATAAAACTGTTAAGTGAAAAATTGGCCGAATTAGGTTATATCATTCATACCACAACAGAGCCCTCATCTGGAAAATTAGGTCCAATTTTAAGAGATTATTTATCAAATCCAAATTCTCAACATGCCGTTGATGCATTATTATTTGCTGCTGATCGTATTGAGCATTATTATGAAGAGATCCTACCTAAACTACAGTCTGGTTCTATTGTAATTTGTGATCGATATAAACTATCTTCAATAATCTATCAAGGCTTAAATGGATTATCAGAAGATTGGATTGCTATGATNAATAATAAGGTTCCTGACCCTGATTTGACCATATACTTAGATGTTTCTGCAGAAATCGCAGTTAACAGGTTTGAAAATAATCGAAATAAGTTAGAAAAATTTGAGACTTATGATAATTTGAATTCTTTGATAAAACGTTATGAGTTATACAAACCTAAAAACACTGTTGTAATAAATGCAGAACAATCAGTGGAAAAAGTATTGGATAATTTAACAAAAATGGTTATCAAATACCTATCAGATAAGAATTGAACCTTTTCCATTTTAATAAAATTATTTTAATTTGTTAAATATTTCAATTAAATGGGAATTATATTTAAACTTGTACGTTTCAGTTTATTATGTATTAAACAGTACTATTGAGTTATTTAACTCAAAAAAGCTGTAAATTTCTGGCTTGATTATAATGAGTAAATTATCTAAAAGTTCCACTTCTACCAAGTATATAACCAGGAGGATAAGGGATGCAGAAGGTAATATCATTGTAAAAAGATATAAAAAAAGAGAAAATGCAATTCCAATAAAAATCCCATGGGAACGAACTCCATCTATTATTTCAGGTTCAATTTCTGGAGCATATGCATATTTAATTAACCAATATAATTCAGGTAGTTTAGGTTCTAGTTTATTTTTTCCCGAAATAAGTCAACAAATAAATACGTTCTTTAGCTCCTTAGAGGGTATTGCTTCACTATTTTTAACTGGAAGTATTGCTGTTGGTTTAGGTACCTTTTTAGGATGGTCATTAATTACTCAAGGTTTTAAAATTAAAAAATGGGGAGGGGCAGCTCGTCAATTATTAGCTATTGGGGCAATGTTATTATTTACAACTGCTGTTTTTTCATCATTCATCAATGAGGCAGGGGTAATTAGACATCAAGATGATACAATTGATGTGAATGAAAATTATGATTTAGAAAATTTAGACTCTCCTTTTTATAAAGAATTATTAAATGGGTTATTAGATCTTTTAGGGCCATTACCGGATCCCTCATTATTAATCGCCACAGTAACATCTTTGGACGGACAAGAGCTGAGTAGGATAGATGATACCTATCTTTGGCGCTATAGAGTAGCAGATACTTATGATCCTGAGACTAGAGATTATGTAAATAATTTTGACCAATATTTAACTGATTTTTCAAGCGCAGCACCACTTGTGGGTAGTTATCCCAATGGATCAAAAGGATTTAGAGTTTCTCAACAATATCTAAATCCTACTGCTGGGTTTACAGATGGTTTATTGACACCTTGGAATTCAATATATGACTCACAAGTAGATATCTCCTCTCCTCAAATAGAAGCTAATAATTTAGAAGCAGGAGATTTTGTTGAATTTTCATCAATTGAAATGCAAAAAGATATTAATTCACGAAATGTAATACAAGCTGCATTAACAAAATCAAGAACATCAGGTTATTTTGATTTTGATGCATACTACATTCCAGAGCAACAAGAAAATATCGCACAAAATTCTATTTCATATGGCGATTTTCTAAATGCTATGTTAATTGATGGTTACAAATCTGATTTAGTCAATACACGTAATGATGCAATTGAAGATGCTGGAAGTTTAAGTTCTATATGGGGCTCATCTTCATTACCTGATTATTATGATATTAATGAAAATAATACTGAATTTGGTGATGCATCTGTTTATAATGGAAAAATTTTATCCTATCAAGCAAATTTAGATCAAAGTGTTTATGGTTTAATATTGCAAGTACATAATCAAATTCAAAATGCAGTTTTAGACTTACTTACAAATCCGACCGCAGCAGAAACATTCTCATCTACCTCTGACAATAGTGGAAATAATGAGGCTCCACCTGGAGAAGATCGAGCATTTTATTTTTGGCGTCAAATAGAGAACCAGCAACTTTTTGGTATCAAAGATTTCTTAGTTGGTTATGTTAATATGTTAAGGTCATTGAATATTCCATCAAGATTAGTAATTGGTTTTAATTCAGGTACAATTGATGAGGCAACTGATACAATTTCCATTACTGCAGGTGATGTTTCTCCTTGGGTGGAAGCACTTATACCTTGGACAGATCAAAATGGAGATTTACAATATAGTTGGGGCGCTTTTAATCCATTACCCAAATTATCTTTATTATTATCCGAAGGTAGATTCGTATATGGCCAAAATTCATTGGGTGGTCAGCCAACCATTGAATTAGACTCAACCTCTGGTGTCGAAACTAATTTAGGTGGAGATATAGGAAGCTTCTCATTGGCAGAAATGAATAAACCATTCAACTTTGGTTCAAGAGTTTTATTTGAAGAAATACCTGCACCTAATCAAAAAATTGAATTTAAAATATTAAACGAAGAAGAATTATTATCATTAGCTGCAGGCAATGCCGCTGACATACTCAATGCAGGTACTGATTTAGGTACAATTACGACAGATGGAGATGGTGAAAATTGGGCTAACTTATCCATTACAGTATCCACTGATAAATCCGCAGTACTAACCGTTGATGGTGTTGATACGAACCTCGAAGGTGAATATCCTGCAATAAATATACTGGGAGGGGAAGGAGAACGAAATTTATTTGCGATTGTAGCTAGATATGCTCTTGAAGTTGATTTTATAGTTGTTGGATGGAAATTAGAGGCCTCAATTTCTTTATCAAACACAGATGATGATGTCGATACTGTTGAGGTCCCAGATGCATTAGATTTATTCGATGGGGATGAATTCAATACCTCATTTACATATGCTGGAGAGGAATTAGGATATACTATCCAAGTAAATGATCCAGAAGGGCAACCTATTCAAGATGTGGCATTAGAAATTTTATGGCTTTCACCTGATGATTTAGCTGGCATCCAAGATACTCTTATTTCTGGAAATACAGACTCATTAAAAGCAGATATTGGCGATGATAATCCAATTACTGGAGCAGATGGATCATATTCATTTGATTTTACAACACCAACTGCAGATGCAGGTGTGGAATATTATACATTAATGGCATGGATACCTAATACTGTTTTTTATGCAACTCTATACATTCATATGAGTGAAGATTTCTCTCTTACCTATGAAATAGTGGACTATGGTGATTTTCTAATAAATCTAACTGAGACAATAGATTGGACCATCAATTTTACGGCATTATTTACAGATGATACACTTAATACTATTTTACTGCTAAATGGTGATGCACCTGTAAACGATCGTACGCCAGATGAATTGGCATTAGATTATTATTTAATAACAAGAGATGCTTTTGATGCCGCCCCTGCTGCACCAATAAACCCTTTACTTCCCGCAACTGATAGAGATAATTATTTCTTAAATCAAATCAGTAGTTGTGAAACTGATTATAATGAAGTCAATGTTAATTGTTACAAGTTAAGTGAGTCAAACACTACTATGGGTGTACTTTCAGGCACAACAGTTTCAGATGGTCAAGGTCGTATTGCAATGGTTGGAGGTGCAGTCCCATTAGGTTCTTATTACTTAATAATTGAATTAGTTATTCCAAGTCAAGATAATAAATACTTTATCAACGATAGTCAAAGATTTGTTTTTGCACCATTTGGTCTTTCTAATGCAAATGTAAATTTCAATTTACCTATCGTACAATTTGATGATGTAAATACAATTCATGAAAATAATGATCAATTATTTGAGTATACAGAATCAAATAATTATGAAATTTCAGTCTCATATCTAATTAACATAATTTTTGGGTTGTTATTACTACCAATCATAATAAATAGAAAACGTAAAATAAACAAAGGAGGTTTAATTCAATGAAATTCAAATCTCTGAGTGTTTTATTATTACTCACTGTTTCTCTATTCATAAGTCCATTGTTAATCTCTGGAAATGAATTCTCAAACATAAGTCACATCTCAAATGAGAAAAATTTAGAAGTATCAAACAATTTTAAACCAAATGTGATTTCACAAACATCTGAAGTCTTCAAAAGCTCAAGGCATTACCCAACACATCAAAATCAAAAAGTATTTAGAAGCTCTGCAACATTAGATACAACAAATTCATTTTCAACTTCCATAACTCAAACTTCCATCATATTAGACCAAGAAGGGGAGTACTATTGGGATGAAGCTATTCCAATAACTGGTGTTGTCACAGATACAAGAGATGAATTATTCCCAGGTGTCGAAGTTTATTTATTCCTAAATGAATCTGATATTAGTGAAGGTAACGAGGTAGCCACTGCAACAGCCAATGCAAATGCAATATTTGCATTTTCAAGGGATTTTCTTCAAAATCAAATAGGTTTTTGGAATTGGACTATATGGTACCCTGATCAAGATGATGGTGATGCAGACTTTGGGATCGATTGTTTTGAATGTGCTAAAGTGGTAGATACAGGTAATTTTACTCTATATGATGAAATTTCATTTTCTGCTGTGAGAGATTCAGGTGAGCAAATTGCACCAGCTGATGATATACAATTTACTGGTTCAATTGAACTAAGAAATGGGAACCCAGTTCCAGTCGCAATACGTAATAATTATGCTTTGACATACACTATAAATTATAATGAAGTAGGTTCCACAACTAATAATTCATATTTTGGAACTTCAAGTTCAATAACATTTAATGATAACTATCCCGGAACTACTGCAGACTCAGGTACAATTACAATCGAAATTAATGGTACAACACCATATTATAAATATCAAAATAATGACCAGACCGAAACTTTGACATTTTCTATTGTTACTGATTGGGTTTTTAATTTAGCTAATACACAAGTTGATGGAGTCGCCACAACTCAATCAGATTTCAACAATCAATTTCTCTCAAGAACTAATCAGGAAATAATTATTTCTGGTGTATTTAATTCTTCTTCAGAAGGAGTAGATGCTAATTTATGGAATAATGTTCCTATAAATATTGAAATTGATGGTGCAGGTATTTCAAATTCAAATACTTCAATGGACTTTACTGTAAATACAGTGTCTAATGGTACATTTTTCGCAACATTCATACTAAATACTGCTAATTTCGCTAACCCTACTGAAAATTTAATTATTACAATTACGAATACAGATCCTAATGATTTATTATCTTCAGTAGAAGAAGTAAAAACCATCGAAATAAAATTAAAAGCAGAAGCTGATGATTTAACCAATGTTAATTATTTTGGTACTTTAAATGCAACAGACTATGATGAGACATTATATTATACTAATGATGGAAATGACTTCACTATAAATGGTACAATATTAGATGAAGCAGGTCGAGGAGCAGAGGGTGTGAAAATAGTATTTCATATTACAAATCAAAATACTACTAATGAAGCCGGTGCTACTACACTATATTCCTCAGAGACTGATTTATTAGATTTAGGCTTAAGTATATCTGAATTGACAACCAATGCAAATGGTCACTTCTTACTAACATTTGAATTACCAGAAATCTCTGAAGACCAAAAATATTTTACAGTTAATATTACTATTTCAAATGATGCAGTATCAGACTCTTATCGATGGGAAAATAATAAAAATGAACAATCTTCTGTTTTCACCTTTGAATACCTGAATTTTGATGATATTACTACCTCAAGTATTGATTTCAAATTCCATAATGATACTGCTAATGAAATAACTTTAGAAGATGATATCGTATTTTTAAATTCAACATTTTATGAAACTTACCAAAATTCAAGTCTAAATTATAAATTCACAATTGAAATTAAAGATAAACATGGAAGAGTTCCAATCGGATTAACACTAAACCTCAATATTGATGTTGCATTTCATACCTTGGCCAATGAAGCAAACTCAAGAAATACAACACAACTAGCTATAACTTCCGATAATAATGGTGTCTTCACATTCTTCATACATAATATTACGAGTTTTGATACTTCCGTTTTTGCGAAAACACATGGTGCCGCATTCAAATACTTGTTTACCATTGCAGATAGTGATTTTGATATAAACTCCGAAACTTATGGTCAACAAATTACAATCTTTGGTCCAGATAATACTTCTATGGACATAAATGATCTAAGTGCTGAGGATGTAAGCTTCTCAAATGTTGCTGATGAATCAGAAGCAAATATCACTATTACATTAAATATTCAAGATTTTGAATCATACGGCATTGATTACACTAACATTCGTAATGTAACAATATATTGGCGTGCCACTACTACTGGAGGTTATAATTCAACCTCAATTAATGATTTTGATTTTTCATCTGTAAATTGGAACATTGCAAATATGACATATAATAATATTGCAGATAGGTTCCAATTTGTTTTAAGTTTTCCCGATCATGGTCATGGATATTTCTTCCAAGTGTATTTTATTGTATACGATCTGTCTGGACATGGAGTTGATGTTAATGAAAACACTAATGGTGGTAATCAATGGACAAACGGACTTCCAGATTATGATCCTTCCCAAGCCAATCAAGGTTATGATGTAACTGTCTCTAAATTTGCTAATATTACTGATTTTAGTAATCCTGGTCAACCATATTTGCTCCAAATGGGTGACTCATTAATTAGACAAATTGATGTACCAAATGATGTTTTAATAGACGGTAAAAGTATTGCCACTGGATATAATATCACAAGTTTACAAAATAATGTTACAATTACATTAAATTTAGAAGAAGATGGCTTGAATTATACCTCTGTGAAAATCTATTACCGATTTTTGGAAGATCAAAATGCCTCTGGTGCCCTCTCTCTTAATAATCCTGTATTCAGTAACGACACTGCTTATCTAATTTTCGAGATGACATTAATACAAATACAAGGTGGAACAATGATATTTACTTTCATCATAGACTCCTCACAATTACAGTATAATACTTATTTAGATTTCTATTTCAATTACACTGATGGTGCAAATAATACTGCTGTGACAGCCCCCTTTGTTTCAACATCAGGCGAAGTTAATCCAGGCCTATCATTTAACTTAGTAGTTGATAAAACTCCTCCAATAGAAGCAGCAGAGGATAATTTTGAAGATATACGAATACCCGGTAGAGAAAATGAACCTAATGAAGTCGTAATATGGATGAATGAAACTCTCTCTGATTTCAATATAACTCACTCTGTTCAAGATGTAAATGGAACTGGCTTATCTGATGTACTTGTTCACTGGTATTTTAATGGATCTAACTCAATTAATTTCACCCAAATTTATATGCAAAATGGAGTAGTACTCTTTACCAATTCCTCGACCTACATAAACGGTACATTTACCTTCAACGTTACTTTGCCAGACACATTTTTCTTAATAAATTCGTCCTTAAGTTACGAAATAGAGGTATTAGATAGCAGTGGCAATAGTTTAACATTAAACTCACAAGCTGATCCAAACTCAAATTCATTTGAATTCAAGAGTCAACCACTTCCTCCTGATGCAGTAGAAGAACCATTACCCGAACCAGAAGATATAACTGAACCCGCAACCGTCATCGAAACTATAATTACTACTGATGAAGATGGTAATGAAGTTACTATTACAAATACTACAATTATTCAACCCGCAGTACCAGAAGAAACAAATAATGCATTATGGATTGTCGCAGGTTTCTTAGGTTTACTTGGATTATTAACTTTGTATTATCAACGAAATAATATCAAAGATATGATCCAGCAAAGACAAAGACGTAAAAAAGTGCAAGGTGCTTTATCTGATATTATCAAAGAAATCCGTGAATTAGGTGAACAGCAAAAATTCAAACGAGCAATTTTACTTATTTGGGACGCATTAGAAAGAGTTGCAAAGGAGATTGTAAATGCATCAAGACCTTTCAACGTTACTGCGAGAGAATTTACAGCTTATCTATCAACTGTCACCATCGTTGACAGAGAAACTTTATTAACATTATCTGATACCTTTGAATTAGCAAGATATGGTAAGGATAATCCTAGTAAAGAAATATTCGAAAATGCAATCAATGCTTTGGAGAATACCATCGAATCGATCATCAAATCTGGTGCTCGATCAAGAGTTACCAATGACGATGAGGATTGGTAATTCAAAATAAAGGAGTGAAAAAAATGGCAATATTTGGAAGAACAAGAAGATTTTTCAAAAGAAGAGAAAGTTCCAAAACCGCAGGAGCTGCAATAAAAGAGGCAAAAAAAGCTGCATTGAATAATGACTTCAAAGAAGCTAGTGTAAAAGCATACTTTGCCCTTGAGACAATAGGTGATGTTTTTGTTGATCAAATTAGAGAAGAACATGAAACTGCCAGAG
Source organism: Candidatus Heimdallarchaeota archaeon (assembly GCA_002728275.1). Taxonomy (GTDB): domain Archaea; phylum Asgardarchaeota; class Heimdallarchaeia; order Heimdallarchaeales; family Kariarchaeaceae; genus Kariarchaeum; species Kariarchaeum pelagium. Next base: position 2,359 of record PBWW01000004.1, on the reverse strand, counting down.
AATTTGGAAACAAATTAGTAGAAATAGGTCCAGTTACCCAAGAGGATATTGAACCAATATTATTAGGATTTGAAATTGCCAAATATTCTGCTATGGATGTAACTGCACAAGGATATGCAACAATAGAAAATTCTATTGAAGATGTCTTGCAAATCTATCGGAAAGGAAAGAAAGCAGGTCAAAAAGGATCAAAAGGTAAAAAGAAATCACGTAAAAAACCAAGAAAAAGAGGAAGAACTGGCGCCTCATCAGGAAGAAAAAGAGCCAAAAAATAGTTAACAAAGAGGGTATGTCATGTCAAGTACTAATAAAGCTAATTCAACTTTTGTAAAAGTTTACAGAAGAATTCAATCTTTAGCTTTGGTTTTTATGCTGTTAATAGGTATCGCTCCTGTCATATTAGCCGCAATTCCTGGTACTTCATCAAATGACTCATTTTCAATTTATAGCGAAGCATATGACGGACTATCTTTTGTTAGAGAAAATTTAGAAGCTGTAGAAACAGATGGAGGAACTTCCAAATATAATGTGACTAACGTCGTTTCCAATTTAAATATTCTAAATCGTTTCAATGGTTCAGGTACATTGGTAATTGTTGGGCCATCATCCGATTTTGGTCTTACTGAAACAATCTCAATAATACTTTATATGTTAAGAGGTGGCTCAATCATTGTAGTAGATGATTTTGGATCTGCTAATCAAATATTAGCTCCTATTTTTGATGCTTTCTCAAATATTGATACATTTTCAGAACAAGCTTCAGAACAAGGTTTTGAAGTACCAACTGTCTCAGATATATTTTCAGGTCAATCAGGAGAAAGTGGTGGAGAATCTGAAGGTGGAGATGACTCATTTGGAATTGGTGATGGTGGTTCTTCATCAGACAGTGTAAGCTCCGAGGATTTCATGGTAAATTTAATAGGTGATCTCATCCGAGCATTTGGTTTTAATACAACTGGTATTTTAATGGATATTAATTCAAACTCTGGTAGTCCTGCAAGACCTGTCATCACCGATTTTTATGATACTGAAATTCCAGGCTATACTTTTACTCAGAATATTGATGCAGTTGCTATGGAAATGGGATCTATAATCAGCGTAAAATTAAGTGTCCCCATTTATGATGATTTTGGAAATAAATTAGATGCAAATGGAGAAGTAACTACAAATTCATCTGCTCAAGCTAAAAAAATTGTTTGGCAACCTTTACAAAAAATATCTGCCTCATTAATTAATGAAAATTTTGATGATGATGCTTTTAGTTTACCAGTTCCTTTTTTCCCCATGTATTCATCCAAATTTTCTTGGATTGAAACTGATTTTTCGTCAGCTGCAGCTGGCACAATGGAACCTGATGTAGGTGAATGGGGAAATGCAAACTTTGCAACAGCACTATCAATTCCAATGTTTCCAGGATTTGGGAAATTAATTTTCTTATCAGATCCTTCTATTTTTATTAATCGATATACACAACAAACAGATTTATACGATAACATGAATTTAATATTAAATTTAGTAGATATGGCAACTTATGATCAAGAAATTACTGCTGATAACCCCCAAATTCCAATATTATTTGACTTTGGTCACACATTTCAAAGTTTATCCTCCCCTGCACTTTATACTACTGCTCTATTGAAATTAATCGCTGAAATTAGTATGTTCCCGCTTTATGCTCCTTTTGTACCATATTTTATGTATGGATATGGTAAAAGGATCATGCCTTCAAATAGACGATTACGTCCAATCTTACTCACAAAAAGAAGAGGAGAAACTGGTCACTCCGATTTTGAAGCAAAATTAGAACAAATCAAAGAAGAGAGCAAATATGGTGAACCAATCATGTATTTATCTAAACGGATTATTCGAAAAGTACGAAAAGATGTAAGATTTGAAGGTGTCACTCCCAAGAACCCACGTGAACTTGCAAAATTCTTCCGAGATAATTTCAAAAGTAGTGTTGGTAGAGAAGCTGAATTGAGGGTACAATTAGCTCAAATTTTTAAAGTTGCAGAAAATCCTAATCGAAAGCTTGGTAAAATTAGTGCCAAAAAGCAATTAGATTTACTTAAAAAATTAGATGACTTATTAGGAACTTAATTAATAATACTCGATCATGACAAAAATATATTATAACGTGAAATCAAACTATATAGAGAAGGCTCATGGTGTAGCGGCAATCACAACGGATTCTGGTTCCGTTGACCTCGGTTCAAATCCGGGTGGGCCTGTATTTTGCTAATTCGAAATTATTTTTATTGAATTACAAATCAAATGTGATTTTAATCCATTCTAATTTAGATCAATTACAACTTTTTTTTATATCACTCCATGATACCTGATCTATGACAAAAGTATA
>PBWW01000003.1 GCA_002728275.1 Candidatus Heimdallarchaeota archaeon | reverse complement strand
TGTAAGACTGATGGTACCATTTTGATTTGCATTTCCCATTGTGATGGTTGCTAATGACCTATACCAATGAGTATCAACTTCAAAGGTAGAGCTAAAAGCTACACCAGATAATGTTGTTGATAGGGTTGGTAAATTTGTACCAGTTGTAAACATATCAACAGGTATAATCATAGTCTCTCCACTTGATAACATCAATGGATGATTTGAGGTAATTTTAGGATGAATAATGTTTAAATCATCTCCAGAATTTAGCATAGTATAGGCATCTGCTAAATTCATTAAACCTGCACCTTGTTCGAAGGGATGATAATCTCTATCACTTGCAGTATCTAATAATGCTCCTCGGACCAAAGCAGGTTCTAATGCAGAGAATTCAGCTAATAATAATGCTAAACCACCTGCAACTGCTGGGGTTGCCATTGAGGTACCAGAATATACTCCATAACTATTTCCAGGTAATGATGAAATAATTTCTGCACCTGGTGCTAAAATGTCGGGACCAATATCACCTAAAACTGATGGGCCTCGAGATGAGAAATCTACTACATTGGTATAATAATCACTTGCTGCGACTGCTAAGGCAAAATCAGCTAATGCAGGTGAAGAAATTGTACCTTGTGATGGTCCAGAATTACCGGCGGCTACAACAACTTGTGCTCCGGTCATTGCGGCTGCATCAACAATTTTGTTCATATACATTTGAACATCACCATATAATCCTCCAAGAGACATTGATATTACATCTGCTCCTTCTTCTACAGCCCAGTTAACTCCATTTGCAATCCATAAAAAGTCTCCTCCACCATAATCATCGAGGACTTTTCCGTTAAATAGAAATGCCCCAGGTGCTATACCATTAATATTACCAATACCTGCAGCTATACCTGCACAATGAGTACCGTGACCTTGAACATCAGCTGGATCCGAGTCTGCAATACCATCATAATTGTAATCAATGAAACTTTTTTCTTTGATAACTTTAGGATCATTGGTTGATGGATCATTGTCAAGATCATCTAAATCAGGATGCGTAGAGTCAATCCCTGTATCTAAAATTGCAATAATTGCTCCTTCACCGGTAAGACCTGCATCTATTAATCCTTTTGCACCAACTTGTGCTCTTGATGGATAAGATTGTGTTTCGAAATTTTGTTCATAATTGTGACCGGTTTCAATCCAGTTAGGATCTATAAATTGATAGTATCTATTTACAAATATACTATCTAATGAAGGAGTATCTGATAAATGATAAACATCATTTCCTGATGCTTCTACAACCACAATGGGTAATTCAGTTAATGTTTCATAACTATAATCGGCAAGATAATCTTTTGGAATTGATTCATGACTATCAAAAATCAAAATATAAATTTCGTCTGCCAAATTCACACCTTTTGATGCTTGTTTTTTTAATTCAATGATTTCAGAACTGAAAATTATTTCCTTCCCTGTTTTATCTTCAAATTCTTTGTCCAAAGATCCTCTTTCAGCAAAATTAAGATCTTTTGATTCTTTAACAAGTTCTGGTGTATTTCTTGTTGGAGTATCAAAATCAAAAGACTGAGTGGGAATGTCCATCTCAAATTCTTGATCAGGATTCAACTCTAACATATTTTTTGTATTATCTATCGAATTAGATTGCGCAATCCAATGAGGTGATAAGAACATTACAAAAATTAATACAAATGATAAAATTGTTTGTTTATTCATAGTGATCACTATAGCTATAGTTCTATGGAGATATAAGTATATAAATAATAGCTAATGGAAATAAGTTTTTTAGATATTTAGTTATTTTTAAAAACTCTAATTTTCATTATCAGAGCCCATAATGGTGATCTAAATACTTTTCAAGAGTATTAATATCATCCACTATTTTAACATCATTATGAAGGTGGAGTTTCGAACCTGAATTACCCCAAGTTACTCCGATGGGAGTTAAATCTGCGTTAATAGAGGCAAAAATATCTGAGAGAGAGTCACCTATATAACAAATATTTTTTGACGGTAGTACATTCAATTTTTGACAAGCTATAATTAGTGGTTCTGGATTTGGTTTTACATTGTTTACATCCGATGATGTTATGATAGTTTCAAAATAAGGAAATAAATTAAAATGATCCATTAGAATTGAAGTTGTTTTTTTTATTTTTGATGTAACTATACCGAGTTTGAAATTTAATTTTTGATATTTTGATAGTAGTTTCAACATACCATCAATTAATGAGAGATTATTGATATTAGAGGTATCGCATTGAAAATAATAATCAATGAGTTTCGCCTCATCATTTTTAGATAAATTTAACATTGAAGATATTTGGGAAAATGATTTTCCAGATATATTATTTGCGATGTGATAATCAAATTCAATATTTAGTTTTTGAATAGCTATTTTTAAACAACTCATGATATGATTTGTATTATCCACAATGGTTCCGTCTAAATCAAATAAAATTACTTTATCCATATTCACTAGACCCATAAGATTGTTAAAAATGTTCCAATGAAAGATAATATTACACCAAAAAATCTGGTCAGAATAATTTTTGATGAAAGTGGTTCGTTTAGAAAATCATTTTTTATAAAATTAGCAAATAATATTGCAAAAACAAATGTTAAAGTTCCTTCAAATGCACCGATAGTTTCTGTTATTAATAGATTCTCGCCTAATGCGTATACTAATCCCAATTGGGCAATCAAGCTGAGAACACCATAAAGGATAATACCGGAAATGGTTTTTCGTTCGGGAAAATAAAAACTATTATTCGTAATATTCAAATAAAAGTAAATGAAGACTGTTGAAAATAGAAAAAAGAAACCCATTCTAATGGTCAAAAATAAAATTAGATCAATTGAATTATTGAGATCTCTGATGATTAGATTTTGAAATACCCATAAAAAAGCAGCAGCAAAGAAATACCTAATACCAGGAGCTCTCAACTTTATAATCGAGCCTATACTTTGTTTATCATCCCATGAGACTATGATGGAACCTATGAGGGCAAGAAGAATAGAAAAATAAATTGAGGGAATATATGTTTCATTAAATAATATTAATGCAATGGGTATTGATATGAATACTCTTGATGATAAAATAACTCCACCTAAGGATGCAGTTCCTTTATTTAAACCAGCCATATATGATAGGTAGCCAAGGAAGCCAAATAATGTTGCAAGAAAAATTAATAACAGTTGATTAAAGTCTATGTCATATAATGGGTTGAAAAATGAGGAGTATATGATGATAACAAAAATGTGTAAAGTAAATGATATAGTAAATTGAATAAATGTGAATTGAACAGGGCCACCAGATTGCGGAATTAAATATTTTAATAGAATAGAAACGCCAGAAAATATTATTATTGCGATAATTGATGCAATAACATAAAGTGGTATGATCAAACATAATAATTTTTGATTTGAAAAATTAAACTTTATGCATTAATTACTATTGATTTATTGAGTACTAAAATATCATTTGTAAAAATAACATCATGGTTTGTTATTAATACAAATTTTTTGAGAGTGATGAGATCAATTCTATGTTTGTAAGAGATTCTTTTGGTGAAAAATTATGTTCTTGTAAAAACCAATGTAAATTTGTCAAACTGACTAATAATTGCCACTCTATTGGAATATTGCCTCCGATATCATGATTTACAGAGGATTGGATTTGAGCGTTATTGTAAAAATGTGATCCATATGTTGCATATTCAAAATCATAAATAATAATGGCATCATTAAATCTAGCAAGATTATTAATATGAAAATCGCCATGTAAAAATGTATTATCTCCTGATGACCAATTAATTAATTTCAATATATTTCGACTATGAGATGAAAAAAAATCAACATAAGATGGATGTAATTGATCTAAATTTGATAAATGATTAATCAAATCATCTTGAAGGTTGTATGGAAATTTGAATCTTTGTTGATTTAACCAAGTTAAACTACTTTTTATTTGATTTGGACTTAAATTATGAGACATGTCAAACCATTCAATTGCTCGTACCCCGTATTCAGGCCATTCTTGTATAATTTTTGGAATTATTATATCTGAGGGGTCTGAAGATTTTGATAGTTTTCGGATAGCAATACCTTCTCGAAGATAACGGTCGTTGAAATAAATATCGTCAAAAATTCTTAATAATACTTTTTGATTATCATAAATCGCTTCATATTTTTCCAATGATAATCCAAAGTTAATTTTTTTTTGGATTTTACATGAAAGTAATTTTTCTAATTGGTCAACACGACTATTATTTTGTTTCAAGATAATCTTTTCTATATTTGGATATATTTGTTTGTTGCATCTTTATTTCAATTTTTTCTTGATCTGTGGTATAATACTTTGCAGAATTAATTTCAATAATATATCGATCATCTTCCCAAAGAATACCATTAAGACTATCTAAAATCAATTTNACATAATTATCTAAATCTGGACTTTTATTAGGACGTAATATCNCTTGTTCCATNAGCGGAAGTTGCCATTTAGGTGTNGATTTTGGTGGATTTATATAAAATTTAAAGTCAACGCTAATTTGACCTGCCAGAGGNTTTTTGGGGCAATTTGATAAGGATTTTATTTTACCTGCCAATAATTTTTCATCTTTTTCAGAGGGATTTACGGTTGACCAACGGTATACTTTTGGTCTTTTNTTTGGTCTAGGTGAAGTATAAACAGTGAATTCAAATGAGGCCATGTATAATTATTTCTATATGTAAATTGGACATAAATATAACTATGTAATTGAAAACTAATGAATGAAAAAAAGCAGGTACAGGGATTTGCACCCTGGTCCACGGCTTTGCAGGCCGCTGCATAGCTACTCTGCCACACCTGCGATAGTAGTATTATTACTATATTAAGTAAAAAATTAATTATTTTAATAATTTTGATATTATACCATTATTATAGTAATGTCATCTGTCATCCTTGATCGATTAAGGGGAGATCTGGATTGAAATTTAATTGTTTCATAATCATTGGAAGAAAATCTATTGGTTTGATTATAGTCATCTCTGGCAAATCAAAAGTATATGAAATTGGTTCATCCAAAATATACTCTTGACGATTATAAAAACGATCTAATTCTTTGTATGCCTCTTTATAACTTTCATAATCTTTATGTGCAGAAATTATGAAACCATCAAGATTTTTAGAGATATAAAAATGAGGATTTAATTTATCTCGGACCATTTCTATGGCATCAATACGATCTTGTGATGATATTTTTGGATTAAATTTTCTATAATTAAAGGCCAATAGCTTAAAACCAAGTTTTTCTAAGTTTGGAACTACTCTTGGGAAACATATACCCTTTTTCAAAAATTTTCGTTTCGCATTAGCTACTGTGTTTCTTGATACACCTACTTGTTCAGCAATTAAAGTATCGGTTTCATCTGGATGTTGAACAAGACCAACTAATACTTTACGTTCCGCTTTTGTTAACTTAATTTTTTTNACCTTACCCGTNGGGATCACCATTCTATCATCATAAGGTTCAGATTGAAANCCAAANAGTTTGGCTAATAGGGATTCATAATCTAAAAATGAGAATACTCTTGATAACTCGAATGGATATGTTTTTACATACATCCCATCTTTACTGAGGAATTTATTTTCGGAATATAATTTAAAGAAACTTTCTGAATTTTTTGCATATTCAGTAAAATTTTGAGAAACAGAGATATTGAAAGCTTTATTATTTTCAGAGATGACTAAGAAATCTTCTTTGTAACCTTTCAATGTATCTTCTGCAATTCTTAATCGTTCTTCTATTGTTGTAAATCGATTAAGTTCGCCGAACATGATGTTTGTCAATTCAAATCCTATCAATGGAAAATTTGGAATATAATATCGTTTGTAGAATCCTTGTTCTTTGAGTCTGGTTTTTATGCTGGAGAAAGTACTTTTTTTCATTAANATTTGACTATGAATTTCTTGATCCGATGCATCAGGCCATTTAACTAAACTATGTAAGACACGGGCTTCATTTTGTGATAAGTTTTCATTGAATGCGAACTCTTCTGTTGACATCATATAGCTTAGCGAATTGAACTTTATATAGTTTATGAAAAATATTTTTGTGAGATTGGAGTAGAGTCCATGATATTCAATTATAATTANTTGTGAGGTTGAAAAAAATGATTGTGAGGGGCCTTAAATACCAAAAATTTTCTTTAAAAATGATATTTCATAGCTCATGTCTTCTATAATTTTTGTTACTTGTTTTCCGATTGCATTATGACCCGCATTTGTTTGAACTCGCATGAGAAATGGNCCACCTTTTCCTTTTTCTTGGAGAATAGCTGCATACTTTTTAGAATGTGCAGTATCAACTCTATCATCATAATCTGCGGTATAAACATAAGTGGGGGGATATTGAACATTCTCTTTCACATTATGTAAAGGACTATATTTATACATATTCAAAAATTCATCTTTGTTATTTATATCNCCATATTCTGGTACCCAGTATCGACCAATAGTNTATAGATGATATCTTAACATATCTAANACTCCGACCAATGTTAATACAGCACCATATAGGTGTGGTTTTTGAAGCATGGTTGCGGCAGTTAATAAACCACCATTAGAACCTCCTCTTGAAGCTAATTTACTAGAAGTGGTATAATTGTTCTTTATTAAATATTCAGCTGCTGAATGAAAATCATCAAACACATTTTGTTTATTGAAAAGAAGACCAGATTTATGCCATTCCTCTCCAAATTCCCCTCCTCCTCTCAAATTAGGAATTGCATATACTCCACCCATGTTCATCCAATATATTGCAAATGGATTAAAAGTGGGATTTAAAGAAATATTAAATCCTCCATATCCATACAATAAGGTAGGATTGGAACCATCTTTTTTGATGTTCTTTTTGTGCATAACATGCATAGGTATGACTGTTCCATCATATGATTCATATTCTATTTTATCTACGACAAAGTTTGAAGTATCAATGCTTAATTTTGGTTTCTCAAAAATTTTTAATAAATTGTTTTGAATATCATATTCATATATAGAATATGGATAAAGAAATGATGAAAAAGCAAAGAAAAGATAACTATGACTAAAGCTTCCTGAGAGAACAATCGAGCCATATGAAGGGAAGGAAATTTCATGCGATAGGCTACCATCTAAATTATACACATATACTTCATTATTGACATTATTGTTATAGATTACGAAAATTTTATTTTGAATTATTTTCACACCCCCATATCTTATGATTGGGAATTTTTCGGGTACTATTGTTTTCCAATTATTAGATGTTGGATTCAATAGATCAATTTGGATGATTTTACCCAATGGTGCATTTTGATTTGTTAAGACATATGCCATGTTATCAATTACTTCAATTACCGAAAATGCAAATTTATATTCATCATAAATAGGTATGAAAATATCTTGTGATTTAGATTTATAATATAATTGATTCCTAGGCATTGTATCTTTAGAATGATATAAGAATTGATGTTCTTGGGTATGATCAAGCCATAATGTCGAATTCATTTGATCATCTGTTGGGTGTTCATATATTAGTTGATCCTCAAATTGTGAAGATCCTATTTTATGAAACCATATTTTGGAGGAGCCATGATCTTCTTTACCAACAAATGCCGAATAATAAAAACCAGATTCATCATTTAACCATTGAATAGATGCCCCATTTCGAATATTTTCTAGTTCTTCTTTTCCGAAGGATAGATCATCTAAATACATAATTTTGAGTGTACGCCAATCAGAACCTGATTGTGATAGTTCTAATATGACCATTTTACCATTTGGCGAATATGTCATATTGACAACCGCTAAAGTTGCATTCTCAGATAATGTGTTTGGATCAAGTATCAAAGTTTCTTCTGTAGTTTCTATTGATCTCCGATAGTATTTTGATTGTTTTTCCATACCCAGATTTTTTGAATAATAATAATAACCATTTTTTTTGATTGGCATACCATAACGAGTATAATTAAATAAGGCTTCTAGATCTTTTTTAATTGATGAATTATCATCTATAAAATTATGAAAAAGATGATTTTGTTTTTCAACCCATTCTACTAATTCGGGTTCTCGATGATCTTCCATCCATCGATAATTATCAATAACAGTAGTACCATGGAAATTTTCTTTTACCTCTATTTTTTTTACTTTTGGGTAATTTTGCTCCTGCATATCTGTATTAATGAAATTAGAGTATATGAAGAAATATTAAAGTGGCAATATTTTTTCTTTAATTTTTATCAAATGTTACATAATAATATAATTTTTAAACTTAAATTACCTTAAGAGAATGATAAAAGTATTTTTTTATGAAGTTATAAAAATTTACAAGTAATATTGTGATGATGTATTAATGGAAGATAATAAAATTTCACAAAAATTNAAGATTGAAGGGATGACATGTGCTGCATGTGTTAATATTATTGAAGAGAAATTAAGTGAAAAAGATGAAATTATCAATATTAATGTCAATCTTGTAACAGAGATAGCAGAGATTGATAAACATATTGCGTTAAAAAATGAAACAATTGAACAATGGTTAAATGACATAGGTTATTCAGGTAAAGAAATTGATCAATTAAATAATAATGAAGTTAAATTACTAATTGATGGTATGACATGTGCTGCATGTGTTAATATTATTGAAGAGAAAGTCTCAGAGATAGATGGAGTTTCTAATATTGAAGTGAATTTAATTTCAGAAAAGGCTAATTTAGAATTTGACTCTGATAAAGTAAAATTAAGAGACATTATTGATGTCATTAAATATGTTGGATATAATGCGAAAGTAGAAACTAGTGATGACAGTATTGATCGCTTGGAAAAAAGAGATGAGATAAAAAATTGGGAAAAGAAATTTATAATTTCTTATGTTTTATCGTTTCCATTTTTGGTAATTATGTTAAATATGTTTTTTCATTTCTCGCATGAACTTATGCTATTTGTTGAATATTCAATTTTTGAAAGTTTTACAGTTGAAGTATTAATTGGTTTAATATTTGCAACTCCAATACAATTTTGGTTAGGTTTAGAATTTCATAAGAAAGCATGGAAAAATTTCAAAAATAGAGTAACAACAATGGAAACATTGGTGAGTTTAGGGACAAATGCAGCTTATGGATATTCGATATTTTCAGTGGTTTATGGATTATTTAATACTGAGTTTCAGAGTAGAGTATTTTTTGAGACATCTGCATTTTTGATAACATTCATAATGCTGGGGAATTATTTTGAAGCTAAAGCAAAATCACAAACATCTGAAGCAATAAGAAAATTAATGGATTTAACTCCAAAAGAAGCATTATTGATTATTCAAGATGAAAATGGTAATGATATTGAAGAGAGAAAAATTCAAACTAATTTAATTGGTGTTGGTGATAAAGTGAGAATATACCCAGGTGAAGTCATTCCTGTTGATGGATTAATTTTAAATGGATATTCAAGTGTAGATGAGTCGATTATTACAGGAGAATTTTATCCTGTTGATAAAAATGTAGGAGACTCTGTTATTGGTGGATCATTAAACCAAAATGGAGTTTTGTTAGTTGAGGCAAACAAAATTGGTGCTGATACAACAGTTTCTAAAATAGTTAAACTGGTTGAAGATGCTCAAATTTCTAAGGCTGAAATTCAAAAATTTGCAGATAAAATTTCAAAATATTTTGTGCCAATAGTGATTCTAATTTCAATTTTAACATTCATAACGTGGTTTAGTTTGTTGAGTTTGAATGTTATTCCAATCGAATGGGTTCCACCAGGAACAAGTAATACTGTTTTTTCATTAATCCTATCAATTTCTGTATTGGTAATTGCATGCCCATGTGCATTAGGTTTGGCAACACCTACAGCAGTGATGGTTGGAACTGGATTAGGAGCAAGTAACGGGGTATTGATCAAAGGAGGAGATGCGCTAGAGTCAATTAATAATATTGATACAGTAGTTTTTGATAAAACAGGTACATTAACTGAGGGGAAACCAAAGATAAGCAATATATTTACGCTTAAGATGAATGAGAATGAAGTATTGTCTTACGCAGCAATGGCTGAGAGTGGTTCAGAACACCCGATTGCATTAGCAATATTAAATGAGGCGAATGAAAGAAACCTAAACATAGGTAAGGTTGATGAATTTGAGGCTTTGGTAGGTTTAGGAGTAAAAGCAAAAGTAGCTAATAATGAGATACTGGTTGGTTCTGATAAAATAATGCGAATGTTTGATATTTTAATTTCAGATGAGGTATCAAATAAAATTATGAAGTTTCAAAATGATGGTAACACAACAATGTTGGTGAGTCTAAATGGCGAAATCATAGGAGGAGTTGGTGTTTCAGATACACTGAGGGATGAGACCTCTAAAGTTGTAACTAAATTGAAGGAGATTGGGTATAAAATAATTATGCTTACTGGAGATAACAAAAAAACTGCATTTGCAATTGCTGAAAAAATAGGCATTGAAAAAGAAAATGTCGTAGCAGAAGTCCTACCTGAGGAGAAAATTCAAAATATTAAAAGTTTACAAAACGAAGATAAGATCATTGCGATGATTGGTGATGGGATTAATGATAGTCCTGCANTGGCCCAAGCTGATGTAGGTATTGCANTTGGTNCTGGAACTGATGTAGCATTAGAAACTTCAGATATTGTTTTGATGAAAAATGATCTTAGAGATTTGATATTTGCATTCGATTTATCTAAGAAAACAATTAGAAAAATCAAATCTAATTTTGTTTGGGCATTTGGATATAATATAATTGGAATACCTATTGCAGCAGGATTATTAGTGCCAAGTTTTCAGATAATATTAGAACCAATGTATGCAGGATTAGCTATGGCATTTTCATCAGTGTCAGTTGTGTTAAACTCATTATTACTAAAAAGATACAAAAAACCCCTAATTTAATATTAAATCAAAATTTATTTAGATCAAATTACCAATATATAACAATTTGAGAATATTCTTTATTGAAAATATTTAATATTATACGTGATTTGATTTTATTGTGAATGATAAAAAACTCTGGATACCAGGTCCGGTTCAAGTTGAAAAAAATATCCTTGAAGCACAATCAAAAAATATGATTGGACATAGAGAGGTGAGTTTTACAAAATTGTACAAAGGAATTACTGAAAAGATGGAGGAGTTTTTTGAAGCTCAAGATTATCANATCATTACTCATACATCATCAGGAACTCTTTGGATGGATATTACAGCTAGAAATTTGATATCAGAGAGAGCATTGAGTGCAACTTGTGGTTCGTTTTCAGAGAGAATGCATAAAACTATTATGAATTGTGGTAAGGAGGTAGATCAATTAAAATTTGAATGGGGAACTTCTTCTAAACCTGAGATAATTTTAGAAAAACTTAGAGAAAAAAAGTATGACTGTTTGACTGTGGTTCATAATGAGACTTCAACTGGAATAAAAAATCCAACTGAAAAAATAGGTGAATTGATTAAGAGTGAATTTCCTGAAATTACTTATGTAATAGATGCAGTAAGTTCTCTTGGGGGGGATTATATATTACCAAAAAGTAATAATGCNGATTTGATTTTTTCTGCTTCTCAAAAGGCATTTGGTTTACCGCCAGGTTTATCTTTTGGATTGATAAGCGATGAAGCATTTGAGAAAGCAAAACAAATTTCTGGAAGAGGAATGTATACAGATTTAGTAGGTTTAATAGATTATTATTTAAAAAAGAATCAAACACCATCCACTCCTGCAATTTCATTATTGTATGCATTAGATATGAGATTAGATCAAATGTTAGAGGAGGGGCANATTAATATTTTTAAAAGACATCAAGAGATGGCGAACTATACTAAAAGTTGGGTAATTGAAAATAATATGAGAATGTTTGCAGAAGATGGATATGAGTCAGTAACGGTTTCAACAATTGCCAATGATCAAAAAAGAAGTATAACTGATTTAAATAAGGAATTAAATAANAGAGGATACTTAATNTCTAATGGGTATGGTGTATTCAAAGAGAAAAATTTTAGAATAGGACATATGGGAATTTGGGGTATGGATGATTTGAAAGAATTATTAGAAAATATTGAGGAAATTTGGAACTTATAGGTAATAATTAGATGCCTATGTTAATGGGAGATAAGTCTAAAATAAGTAATGATCCGATTATAATAAGTATTATTCCGAGTACTATAGAAATTTTATTTGTGGCAGAATGCATTTTATTTACTAGTTCTGCTCTGACCTGAGGTACAAATAGTGACATGAAAATAAATGGCAATCCAACTCCTAGAGTAAAACCAAATATTAATAGTAATTTGGAGGAGAAATTATCAACTTCTAAGAGAGTGTTCCATGATAAAATAAAAAAACCAGCTGCACAAGGTGCTGCTATTAATGTAAATAATAATCCCAGTATGAAATTATAGAGATAAGGTCTTTTTATAATAGTTTCTTCATTATATAACCAATCTTGAAATTGTGATGGAAGTGAAAATGAACTAATAAAATTAGGAGGACGAATTATAATTATACCTGCAATTATGATGATCATTCCTTGTATTCTTGCGAATAAGGTATAATTTGAAAGTAAAAACTCTCCTATAAATTGAGAGATAAACCCAATAAAAACGAAAACAGTCATCAATCCCAACATAAGGAATATGGAGGATAAGAAAATAGTGAGTCTACCTTGATTTTCTTNTAATGTTACAGCAATATAGCTTGGCAATAATGGAAATAAACATGGACTAAAGACTGAAAGCAAACCTAACAAAAAATTTGTTAAAATTAACTCTGCTAAAACCATATCAAACCAATGAAGAGGTTGCATAAGATGATTATGGTCTTGTTAAAGCATATGAGTTTAAAAATTAAGAAAGATTAATAGGAATACTATTTATTATTTTTTACAATGTTATTTTTTATTTGATAAAATTAANGTGGTTTCATGAGATTTATAGTAGGTATATTGAGAAATTCATATAACCTCAAAAAATATATATTAATTGAATGTCAATATATTTGAAAGATGTATTTTATCTTGTTTTAGGTAGCCCTTTCATTGNTTTGGTATTCATAGCAAAATTATTGTTATTTTTATGGGATATATTTTTTCCTGAAAAATTGAGAGAATTGGTACCTTATTTGGAGGTGAGTAGGAAACTAATCTTCAATTTATCTAACATATTTGCCTCAAATGAAAGATTAGAGATTGAGTATGCATTAAACAATATGGGGAGTGTCTCTGGTAAAGTAAATAATTTGGCCCAAGGATATATACTAAGAAAGGGAGTAGGACAGTCGATTGATGTTGGATTAACAATAATTATATTTTCAATTGGTTATTTNACATTAATATCTAATTTGGGTATTCCACCACAAATTATTATTATATTATTTGGTTCTCTTGCTTTGGCCCTTTCTACATTTGCAGGTTTATTTGGGCCTTTTTATGGTTTAGCAGAATCATGTAAAAAGTTTAATTTGAAAAATGGAAATTATAGAGGGGCTGCAATTTATAAAATTTTGGAGAATTTATTTGCAATACCATTTAATGTTGCATCTGCAGGATTTATATTTTTGGATTTGCCTCCCATAGATGCAGATTCGTTAGAAAATTACAAAAAGGAATTCAAAGGCCAAATTGATGAATTAGCAGAAAATATTTCATCTTTGTTGGGCAAAGATAAAAAATCAATTCCTAAAAAAACCCAAAAACTGATAGAGCAAGTAGTTGTTGACTCAGAAAATAAATTAAATAATTTAGATTTTAGAGACTTAAGGAAGGAGACTGCTCGAGAATTTGCTCTGAATTATTTTATGCAAGAATTTTCATTAAGACCATGGGTGAGAAAAAAGGCAGTTCATGAATTTGCAGAGATGTATAATTTTGATGAAAAGTCTGGAAGAGAGAATTTAATATTGATTAGTGATAAAATAAAAAGAGGTCAATTAGATGAAGATATGGTAAATAATATAGCTGTATCTGCTGCACTTCAAGGAATAATTATGATGGAAGAAAAATATCANGAGACTTTAGCAGATTTGGAGCTCGGGCAAACTTGTATTGGTTTGGCATTTGGAGCCAGACAATTCATAATTGACCATTATAATTTTGAAACAAAGAAAGATAANTTTTGGAAAAATTTGAGAAATATATTTTTGGGGATATTTTCTATACCAATCGTTCTGATAAATGCATCTTATAGCTATGTTAGAAGAGTGTTTTCGGAATTGAAAAATAGTATCAGAGAAGAATTATTTAATGGAGAAATATTTGAATTTATGAGATTTAGATCCCGTGAAATTATAGATCAAATAAAAATCATAGGTGATAGAAAAAAAATAGAAAATAATATTGGTGAGGAGTTAAATCAAGATGAAAAAGTAGTTGNTCCTAGTTTTAGTTTTATAAAAATTATAGTCAAGATACTTGCAATGACTTCGAGAGTATTAGTATTTCCACTAGAAGTATTATATAAATTAATAATGAAAATTTATTATAAAATATTAAATAATGATATAGATGCTAAAGATGGATTTGATGAAGCAGTAGCACATGTTGCTTTGGTTTCAATATATGACAAACTGTTTCAGAATTTAGTGATGCAGTCAAATGTAACTACAAATTAATAATTNTTTATCAAATAAAACCTGCTAAATAATCAATCCATCCAAATTTTTCTGGTTCTTCTGATTGTAAACTTATTAATTTTTTATGGAGATAAAAAACGGAGATAAGTGAGATTAATGGTCCTATCCAAGCGATCGAGATGAGAATATAAGACAATAGTGCTTTTGAACTAAATCCTACGGTTAATGCTTCAAAAAATGAATATGAAGTGATTTCTTTAATTGAAACAAAAAACGCAGGAGATATTACTATAGTTAATGGCCATACTAATCCAAAAAGAGTATAAAATGATAATACTCTTGTCCAGGGAATGAAATCAACTATAGATGCTCCTTCGGGAGTATTTAGNTATGAAGTCATAAAGGTCACAATAGTTGGAGTGACAATGGCCCAAGTCAAATAAACAGGTAAAAAATATTTTTTGGTTTCTAATTTACTGTTTACCATATTTAGTATTTTAAAATTTTTTTTTAAAAAGATTATATTAAATCTAAATGAATTCGTTTAATTTTTTGTTCTTTCTTTCTTCTTGAGGATATTATTTTAGCTTGTATTTCTTGTGAGTTATGTTGACCTTTTAATTTCTTTTGAGAAATTAAATTACTTATGAATTTTTTGTATTCCGGATGTATTTGACCAGCGGGTTGATTTGCGAATGGGGTTCCAACTAATGGTAAGAATGTATGAGAGTGAATTGTTGCACCTAAATCGATTAACTTCAATATATGATTTTTTGTTAATTCGATATCTTCTAAATTTTCATCTGGTAATCCGAAAATTATATCTATCATAACTTGAAANCCTGCATCAATTAATAGTTTTGTTGCTCTTTCAGTTTCATCAACATCATGACCTCTTGAAGAATATTCAAGTAACCTATTACTTCCACTTTGACCTCCTAAAATTATGTTGGATGAATTTGAATATTTTTTTAGAATTTCTACGCTTTCTTTTGTGATGGTCTCAGGNCGTACTTCACTAGGAAAAGACCCAAAATAGATTTTTCCAGAGGGACCAATCATATTTTTAATTGATGATAAAAGTTCTTCTAAATAATTAAGATCCAAATCTTTGCCATCAGATGATCCATATGATAATGCGTTTGGACTAATGAAACGAATATCGGGTCTACGGTTGCTGTAATGTTTAATTGTGATCTCAATATATTTTAAAATTTGTGAGATTGATCGATGTCTAACTATTGAACCTCCTCTCGATCTTATTTGACAAAATCTACATTTCCATGCACACCCTCTGGTTATCTCTATTGGCCTAATCAAATTATGTTTGACTGAGAATGGAGGNAAATCATTTAAATTAATTGGGTTTTCTTTTGGGTTTTTAACGAAAATATTTGATTTATTGAAATATGCTATGCCTGGAGTATCAAGGAAGTCTTGATTTGAGATATATTTTTTTATGATTTTTGGAAATGTTATTTCGCCTTCACCAGTACACACAATATCAGCACCATTGATCAGCATGCTAAATGGATCACCTATTGCATGTGGTCCACCACAGAATATTAATAATTCTTGATTTTGAATAATTTGACGATATTGTTTTATCATGAATGATACATCTTCCAATTGAGTAGTATAAACAGAAAATGCTAAAACAATTTTATCATACTTTTGTATTTCACTGATTAAATTAATTGGCATTGTTTTAAGATTAGGTAACATTACATCCAATTCATTTAGTATTGGATCTATGTCTAAGGAAGCCAATAATGCTGAAATTGAATTAGAGTTGGCCTTAGAAAATGGAAATATTAAACATGAATTTTTTATTCCCATTAATTAATAGTAAATTAATAAGTTAATTTATTTTTTGTTTAAAACTGAGATTTGAATTAAAATACAAAGATGGAAATTAAGAGCATGAAAGGAAACAGAAATTGATTTTAAAACTGAAAGTTTGAATAATGAATAATAATGTATTGTATATGTAGTATATGTCTTCTAATTTTGATTTTGACGTAATTATAGTCGGNGGAGGGCCAGCAGGAGTATCTTCNGCAATTTCGATTGCAAAAAATGGTTTTAAGGTTGTAATTATAGATAAAAAGAAGAGAAATGATATTGGAGAGAAAACATGTGGAGACGCTATTGATAAAGCAGCATTGATGAGAGTAAAAGACAAAATTGGTATTGAATTGCCTTTTNAAAATGAAATTTCGGATGTTATATCTAAAATGAGTATTGCTGCAAATGATATTNATACAAAAGTATCTTTNGATGCACCTGGTTATCAAATNAAAAGATTGGAATATGGTCAAAGATTACTAAAAGAAGCGANTGATTTAGGNGTAGTAATAATTCCAAATAGTCCNGTGAGGGGAATAATATATGAAAATGGATATATTAATGGGGTGACCTATTATGAAAATTCGATTAAAAAAGAATTGAGAGCCAAATTTACAATTGATGCTTCAGGAGCATATGCAGTTATTAGAAAATCATTGCCTGATGAATTATTAGTAGATGGNATGACTAAGAGCTTGAGTGATGATCAGGTTTGGCCTACTTACAGAGAAATTATAAAGTTAAGAGATGATAAAAAATCACATAATTTTAAGGAAGAGATAGTTTTAATGTTCGATGATGATTATCCACCACCCGGATATTTTTGGATTTTCTCAGAGGGCGAGGGATATTTGAATATTGGTATTGGTTGGGAAAAAACCCAAAATTTAGGAAAATTAAAAGATAAATTAAGATTTGAATTGGGAAAATATTACAAAAGAGAGGATTATGAGGTAATTAAAAAGGGAGGGGGACAGATCCCATTTAGACCACCTTTTGACTCATTAGTATTTAATGGGGGGGCTTTAGCAGGTGATGCTGCATGTATGGTTCACCCAGTTACAGCTGAAGGACATGGGCCTGCATTAGATACTGGTGTGAATTTGGGATTANCTATTTCTAATGCATTAAAAAATGATAGAAGAGATAAAGAGAGTATTTGGGATTATAATATATCTGTAGCGAAACATTATGGAAGAAAACATATGGAGGCTCATATGATGAAATTNATGCTAAGAAATATTGGAGGTAATGGATTAAAATTTTTGATTAAGAGGGATATNTTGAGTGATGAACAATTAAATTTGATTTTTGCAGGAGAAGAATTAGGAGATGCAGTAACTAATTATGAATTGATAAAGAAGATAATTAAATTATTGTATAAACCAAAATTATTATGGGAATTAGTTAAACTCATTAAAGGGTTAAGAAAAGTAGATGAAATATATTTAGAGTATCCAATCGAGTCTATTGAATTAAAAAATTGGAGAAGGAAGAGGAATTCACTACTTGGTGTTAAATTTTGATTTAGTAATTATATGTTAAAATGTGAAAACATATTTGAAAAGTCAATTTGAGAAATTTCTTGTATAATTACATATAAATGTGAAAAGGTGTTATTATGATATATGAAAGATAACCTTGTTATTGATCCATTGAAATATAGTCAATTGATTAAACCTCTTGATACAAGAAATTTATCTAGTCAAGATATACAAAAATTGTATATTGATGAGTCATTAACAGATCTTGANTATGTTATTTTAGATTATATTGGTAATACGGTAGATCTAAAATTAGGTGAGGTTGAAATCTCATTTCAAGGATTAAAAAGGTTAACTAATATCCATCAAGCTAAATTAACCAAAGCAATCAATAGATTAGTAGAAAAAGATATGCTCAAAAAAGGAGATGCTGGTTACAAATTAACTGATATTGGGTATGTAGTGTTTCAAAGATTATTAAGAAATTATAATCGTCAAGAAAGTATATTACCTAAGAATGTTTATTCAAGTGTTGTTGAAGGAGAAGTACAAGGACCACCATTAAGTGAAAATGATTATCAATTGATTGCGAAGAAACTTGTTGGGAAATGGTTTGGGCGATTTAGGTTTACCTCGAAAACACAATATGAAAATTCTTTTGAATTAGGGTGGGTATCTGTGAACGGCGGAATATCTGCAACATTAATTATAGGACCTGAAAATGATTTTACCTTGACTACTTCTGCATCTATCTATGATGAAGCAACCTCTGAGCTTCAATTATTGATGAACCACCTATCAAATTCAATTGAAGAAATAATAGATGCGCCATTAATTTATGAGTCTTACAATGTTTATGAGAACCGAAAAGAACTAAAAATTGAATTAGACAATGCAATATTAGCTTATGCTAGATNATTTTTAATTANTGTTTTGTACGATAACCCGATAATTTTCNTAGTATTGATATGAATTCATCAGATTTTAAAATTTTAATAAATTTTTGAACGATGGGATCTGACTTAAAAGTTACATTACAAATGAAATCATATTCTTCTTCTCCTAATTCAATGAAGTCTAAATTTAATTCATCTGCTGCTTGTTTTATTCCAATGGTGACATCTCCAAAATTTTTTGCGACCATTTGTGCTGCTGAAATATGTGATCTTGATGTTATATGATAACCATTGATTTTATTTTTATCTAAGTTATTTACATCTATCAAATTATCAATGAAGTTCCTTGTTCCTGATCCTTCAATCCTATTTATGAATCTGATACCGGGTTTAATTAAATCTTGAATAGTTTGAATATTATTTGGATTTCCTTTTTTTACGATTAATCCTTGTATCCTAAAATAACCTGGTATTATTGATATATCAGGAAATTCATTTTTAATCCAAGAATTATAGGTTTCATTTTGTAAGATGTGAACTCCTGCAAGATGAGCTTCTCCTCTTCTTACAGCAGCTAAACCAGCATATGAGCCGAGTCCAATTAATCGAATAGATAAATTTGAATATAATTTTTCAAAGATACTTTGTAAATGATTAAGTGCAAAATCATTACTACCGACAACTTGAAGTGATGGAGGTTTTATTTGTTGAGAGATTAAATGTATCTCNACNTCTGTATTTGCAGGTATNTAATGAGTATTTTCAGGTATTTGAATAAAGCCATCTGCAAGCGAAACAGAAGTAATTGCTCCACTACCACCAGGAACAGGATATGCAATCCAATTGTTTATTCCTCGAAATAGATACATGGGTTTAAACTCATAGCGGCCCTCTGCACTTCGTAATCTTTGTTTTATTTTTGCTTTAATTATAGAACTCGGATCAATATCTGGTAAACCAGATAGTTTTCTGGTAAGAGGAATTACTAATAATTGCATAATCGAAATTGCNGAGGCAGGATAACCTGGAAGACCTATGATGGGAACATTATTACAAACTCCTAGAATNGTAGGTTTNCCAGGTTTNACTTTAATACCATGAACTAATAGTCCTGGTGGCCCTATTTCATCAATGACTTGATANAGTACATCGCCCATTCCAGCGGANGTACCACCTGAAACGATAATCATATCATAATTGTCAAGTGAATTTACTATGTTATTTTTTATATCGTCTTTTTTATCGATTAAAACCCCCTCAAAATGAGGATCACCCCCATTTTCATTCAACATTGATATAACTGCAGTTGAATTTATATCATATAATTTTCCAAGTATTAATTCTTCACCGGGTAAAATAATTTCATCGCCTGAGCTATAAACTGCAATTTTAGGTTTTTTATAAACTTCTATTTTTGATAATCCTATNGATGCTACCAAGGCTAATTCACGACTTGTAAGAATTCTATTTGCAGGAAGAATTCGATCACCTAATTGAATATCAGCTCCTGCAGCCATTGTATTTTCGTTTGGAGTAACTGAACGNGATAATTTTACTTTTTCTTCTTCAAGTGTTTCACTATACTCTACCATTACCACTGAATTTGTACCACTTGGCATAGGTGCTCCTGTTGATATTTCCACACACTCTCCTTTATGTACCACATTTTTAAAACTGTATCCTGCTTTTAATTTACCTACTATTTTTAATTCGACTGGTTTATTTTCTTCTGCACCCTTTGTATCACTGGCTAAAACTGCAAAACCATCCATTGCAGCCCTGTCGAAAGGTGGAACATTTATTGGAGAATATAGTTCTTTTACAGAAACTCTNCCTAATGCTTGATCAATTGAAATGATTTCTGATTTAATGTCAAAATTTATGTGATTATAAAATTTATTTCTNGCCTCATTTGGGTCTAAGAGATTTCGAAAAATTTTACGATCCATAATTTANTCCTCCGTTGATATTATTAATAATTNATTGGATTTGGTTGATTAATAATATACACTTCTACTATGTCTCCTTTATTATGACCCTCCAAGTCATATGGGATTTCTAATAGATAATTTGATTTTACTAAACTTGATAATATACCTGCTCCTGTTATTCTATTCAAAAAAATGCCNTCGGGTGTGTCAANTAATCTGACAAAGTCAGTACTACCTACTTTTGATGGAATTTTTTCACCTAATGTTATATGAGTTTTTTTCATCAAAAGAGGATCTTGATGGGTCCAATTTTGAATTAAAGGGGANACAAATAAATGAAAATTTATGAATGCTGCGAGTGGGTAACCGGGNAATGCAATTATTGGGAAATTATTATTTTTGATATTAAGTGACCCTAAAGCTAAAGGTTTGCCTGGTCTTATGGCAACTCCATGAACATATAATTCACCTAAATTTTCTATTATTTCAGCCATGAAATCTTTAGATCCAACGGAGGTTCCTCCTGTAGTAATTATCAAGTCAATATCATCAGTGATTGAATTAAGTGATTGAGTTATTGAAGACATATTATCCTTACAAATGACTGATTTTGAAATATTACAACCCATGAATTTTAGCCAACTAATTAATGCAGGTTTATTTGAGTCTATGATTTGACCTTGCTGGATAGTATTTTGAGGAGCGATTATTTCATCGCCAGTCGATAAAATGAAAATATTAGGTTGTGAATATACTGGAATTTGATATATTTGAAGTGAAATAAGCATCGAAATATCCCATGGTTTAAGCTTTTTATATTTTTTTAAGATTANGTCACCTATTTTTACATCTTCATCCTTATCAGCNATATTTCTTCCAGGAGGGATTGAAAGATATATCTCTAATGTATTATCATTTATGATTTCACAGTCTTCTAATTTTATAATTCCAGTTGCATTATTTGGTACCATTGCTCCGGTAGATATTTTTACTGCTTGACCACTTTCTATATCTACATCAACTGTTTCTCCTGCAATGATGTTNCCTACAATTTTTAATTGTAGAGGGCTAGTTTCTGATGCACCATAACTATTTTCGGCAATTATTGCAAATCCATCCATTGCGGCTCTTTTGAAACCAGGTAGATTTTTTTCTGCAATTATATCGGTTGCTAAAATACGATGAAAAGATTCCTCTGTTTCAATATTTTCAATTTTATTAAAACTATTGAATTTTGAAAAAAAGATATTTTGGGATTGTTTGATTGTATGTAATTTTGAGAATCCAAACTCTCTTACTTTCATATAATCTATGATTATTTGAATTCAATTAATTAATTTTTGATAAGCTTAGTTTTAATAGATAAAATTAGAAAGATTTCTTTCTGTTTAGAGTAAAATACTTGATTATGATGATTGTTATTAAGTGTAAATTGAAAATAAATTAAATATAATAATATATTATAGGGAAGATGGAAAAAGAGATATTATTTCATTCTGGTCAGATTTGGACATCAGATGGAATNAAAAGTTGGATGATAATTAAAGGTAATATAATTTTTGAATTAGGGGAGGGGGAGTTCAAAAAAAGGTTTAATGGAACAAAAATAAATCTTAATGGAAAGTTGGTCTTACCTGGTTTACATGATGCGCATATTCATAACTATTCTTTAGGAAGATTAGAGTGGAGAGTCAATTTATCAGGCGTAAAAAGCATTATTGAAATTCAGAATAAATTGAAAAACTACAATTTGAAAAGTGATATGAATTGGATTATTGGACATGGCTGGGATCAGGATAGATTTAAAGAGAATAGATATTTAACTAAAGATGANATTGATGAAATAATAAATGATAAACCCGTAATTCTTTATAGAGCCTGTAATCATATTGCCACAATTAATTCAAAAGCGATTGAAATTTTAAGATTAGAAGATATGAAAAAAGAACCTGAGGGAGGGAAAATTGATAGAAATATGGATAATGAAATTATTGGAATATTAAGAGAAGAGGCACTNTCTTTGGTTACCAAACATGTGGAAAAACAAGATATGAAAATGCGAGAAAAATATTTTAAGAAAGGTATTGAAAGATGTGTGAATTCAGGATTAACTGCAATACATACCAATGATGCATCCGCTTGGAAATACTATTCTGAATTAGCGAAAAATGGAGAATTACCTTTAAGGGTATATTTAACTATGAAATATTCGGATTTAGATAAAGAAGATTACTTACCGAAGTATAATGAACAGATAGGATTATTAAAATGTAAAAGAGTTAAATTATTTGCAGATGGAAGTTTAGGTGCTGAGACAGCAAAACTCAGAGAAAATTATGATGATTTAGAACATTCAGGCATAATGATTGAAAATGNTGAAGCTTTAGAAATGAAAATTAGAAGGATACATGAATTAGGATATCAATTAGAAATTCATGCAATTGGGGATAAAGCGATTGAATTAGTAATTGAAAGTTTTGAAAAAGTAGGACTAAAGAAAGAGGATCGAGCTATGATAACACATTGTCAAGTAATGGCTAATGATTTAATATCCAAAATGTCTCNATATGGATATATTGCTAATATTCAACCTCCATTTGTNCCAACTGATTCNATGTGGGTTGAAAAAAGATTAGGGCTTGGAGAGAGATATAGATACTCTTATGCATGGAAAACATTGATTGATAATGGGATAATAGTAACTGGAGGGTCTGATGCTCCAATAGAGAACCCTAGTCCTTTCTGGGGAATTTATTGTGCNATAATGAGACCTGATTTTGAGGGNAATATTTGGAGAGAAAACGAATGTTTAGATTTTGAGACTGCATTAGAAATATACACTGCAAATTCAGCTTATGCTTTGAGAGAGGAAAATAATTTAGGTAGTTTGGAAAAGGGGTATTTAGCTGATTTCATAATATGTGACCCAATGATAATGTATAATGCGGAAAGACTGAATGAGAGTCCTTTATATGAGGTCTGGGTNGATGGTAAAAGAAGAGTTTAAAGTANTTTATAACTTGTATGAACAGATGNAATTTCTANNAAACCAACCGAATTATATAATCTAAGTGCATTATCATTTTTTTCCGTGACCCACAATGAGAGACTTTCATAACCTAAATTTATAGATTTTTTAATAACATAAGATAGTAATTTGCGACCAAGACCTTTACTTTGTTCTGATTTTCGTACTCCGATTAATACAATAAAGGGATTTTTTTCATTGATGGTTGTTAATGTGGCTGCTTCAACATAATCACTATTTTCAGCAGTTAAAATGGGAGAGAGTTCTTTACGAAATAAACCATATTCATTGTTGATAATAGAAGAGATAGATGATATAGATGTGAATCCAGAAAAAATACCTACTTCTTCATCTATTGTTCCCCGATAAGCATCTGTAGCCATATCAGCGATATTTTCTAATATTTCATCAGAATAATTTCTGAATAACATGTTTTCTACTTCTGAAAGATTTTTGATATTGGAAAGGTTAAGATGCATTTTTTTTCGAGTGAAATGGGTATGATAACCTAATTTATTTAGAACATGGGAGAATTTTACGTCAATTGTAGCTTCAATTTTGTTGACTCTCCAATTTAGTATGTTATTTTCAATTTCTGAAATAATTGTAATATGGTCTTCTTTGGAAATATCATCTATGAGACCTAAATGAAAGAAATTACCTTGAAAAATTTTTACAACTCCTACTTTAGTCTGAGATTTTAGTATGAAATAGTTATGAATTTCGGAGTTGTTATTTAAGACCTTTAATTCATGTTCAAGNCCATTTTTATCAATTTCANTTACTAAAAACAAAGACATTTTTACAAATATTGTCAATTCATTTTGTGTCTTAACTTCTGATAATTGATATTGGATATTTAACAAACCTCGATGTTTAATATTGATTTTATAATTTAGTCATCTTTAATATATTGGTTAATTAATATAATAAGACTGAAATTACAGGCTAATAAATAATAATACTAAATTATAGGGTCAAAATTTAAATATTCTTAAGATGTTGGTTGTTCATGACAGAGAATAAGTCAACACTTAAACTTGATAAAATTAAAATCTATGGNTTGCCAAAAGGTTCAGTTATGTGGCCATCTGCGTTAGGATCTTTAATATTAGGGATTATAGGAAATTTNAATTCGGATCTTCCAGTTAGTTTGACCATGATCTTTTTAATNATATTTAGTGTGAATTTACTTATACTTTTCTTTGATTTTTCAAGAGGAGCAGTTGTAGGTTTGACAGGTTTAGTTTTTGGTGTTCTTGGTGTTTTATATGGATTGGATATATCTGTATCATTCACAGATTATCTTGATAATGGAGTAGTAGAAGGGGCTCCAAGTGAGTTTTTTGTGTTTTATGGATCAATATTTCTTGTGTTATTATTTTTTGCAATAATNTTTAGGAGATCCTTTGAATATTTTGAGTTAAATTCTAATGAATTAGTTAAAAAGCACGGAATTTTGGGAGACTCTCAGAGATACAATGCACCCAACTTACAAATTAAAAAACATATCAATGACGTTTTTGAAAGTTTATTATTATTCGGTTCTGGCGATTTAGTACTAATTACTTCTGATGGGCAAGAATTNCATATTAANAATGTTATTAGAATTAATAGNCTTGAGAGAAATATTAGAAAATTACTAAGTAGATTAGACGTTGAAATTTCTACCGATTGATAAATTAGTCATTTAATCCATTTTAAGTATTATACCATTTTGATTATAATGTGGAAATTGGGATTGATAGTTTTGCTGGTGGTCATACAGGAGACATTCATGTTAGAGATAATGAATTAATAATAGATAGATTGATGGAGCAAATACAATTAGCNGATAAGGTAGGATTAGATGTTTTTGGAATAGGAGAACATCATAGAAGAGANTTTTTAGATTCTGCCAACCATATGTTGTTAAGTGCTGCAGCAAGAATTACAAAAAATATTAGGTTAACTAGTGCAGTNACAGTATTGAGTGCAGCAGATCCTGTTAGAGTATTTCANAATTTTGCTACATTAGATTTACTTAGTAAAGGTAGAGCTGAAATAGTAGCTGGAAGAGGATCCTTCACAGAGGCATTTCCACTTTTTGGGATTGATCAAAGAGAATATTCAGAAGTATTTCAAGAAAAATTAAACTTGTTATTACAAATAAGAGATAATGTTAGAGTTAATTGGAAGGGCAATTACAGACCCTCGTTAATTGAACAAGAAATTTATCCAAGACCTGTACAAGAAAAATTTCCTATTTGGAGAGGGGCCGGGGGTAGTCCACAATCTTTTCAAATGGCAGGGTTACAAGGTCTTCCTCTTATGGTTGCGATAATAGGAGGGGAAACAAGAAGATTCGCACCATTAGTAGAATTGTATAGAAAATCATTTGAGTCTACCCAAAATTTGTCAAATGACATGAAGGTTGGTATACATTCCTTTGGTTATGTTGCTGAGAATAGGCAAAAGGCAATTGATGAATTTTTTCCAGGATACAAAAGAATGTTTGATAGAATTGGNAAAGAAAGGGGATGGGGAGGAGTGACTATGGATAGATTTCTATTTCAAAATGGTCCTAACGGAGCATATTTAGTTGGTGATGTGGAGGAGGTAGCAAATAAAATAGTAACTCATAGTATGTCTCTGGGTGG
>PBWW01000002.1 GCA_002728275.1 Candidatus Heimdallarchaeota archaeon | reverse complement strand
ATCAAAGAGATTATAGAGAACCTCAAAGAGATCAATATCAAAGAGATTATAGAGAACCTCAAAGAGATCAATATCAAAGAGATTATAGAGAACCTCAAAGAGATCAATATCAAAGAAATTATAGAGAACCTCAAAGAGATCAATATCAAAGAAATTATAGAGAACCGCAAAGAGATCCTTATTATGAAAGGAACATAAGAAAAGAATATCCTGAAAGAGATCCTTATTATGAAAGGAACATAAGAAGAGAATATCCTGAAAGAGATCCTTATTATCAAAAAAACATTAGAGAAGAAGACAGAAGAGATTATAGAGAACCTCAAGTTAAAACATATCAGAATATACCAATTCAAAGAGAATATAGTGGGGCAAGTGTTAAGCAAAGTCCAAGAGGTAATATTAATCCAGAAATTAAATCAGATGATGCTAATAGATCTGAAAGTGAAAGGAAAACTAATTTTAATCAATCTAATACATTTGAGAAACTTGAAAATAATAATAATAAGCAAGATGAATTTGATAGAAGAGATAATGATAATAAGCAAGATGATGAGAATAACCGTTTTAGTGGGTTAATTTCAAGAATTAAAAAAGAAAGAGATGAAGATGATAGAGAATATTAAATTCATATAAGTTTGCTAGCTTCTAATAGTCCGTTCCCACCTTTGTAGGTAATATTATTAATATTTACACGAACAAATTGATCAACATCATTTTGTTCTAAGAATTTAATACCATATTTCTTTTTGAAAACTGATAAATAAAATGCAGAGATTGTTTTTAGTTCAGAGTCAATTTGTTTTACGTTAAAATAATTTTCTTCTATGAAGTTTATTGCTTCACTGAATTTCCATAAAGAAAGAGCTTCAATACAATTTCTAATTATTATTGTTTCATTTGATTTTTTCAATAAATCAAATATATCTTGTGCAAATTCGTTTGTTTGAATATGTATCATAGACCTAATTACAGCAGCTTGAATTTTCGTATCTTCTGTACTTAATAAATCAAGGAGAGGTTGATAAACTTTCTTAGTACCTAAACGACCCATTATCATTATAGAATATAATTTTACATAATCATCAAAATGGGTACTTGCGGATTTTATTATTTCGTCTAAGGAGTCAAGACCCAAAATTTCGGAGTAGGATTGGATTGCCATCTGGCGTACCGTTGATGCTTCATCTTGATAGGAGACTTCCAGTAATTTATGAGCGATATCGGGAGTACCGATTTCTCCCAATTCTCCTGCTGCCTTTACTCGATCATTGGCATCTTGGGAATATAACCTTGATAATGTTATACTAAGTTTATCATTATTTCCTTGATTCATTATTATCATACTAATCTAATTATATATTATATCTACTATTATGGAATTTGATATTTATTAAGTTAAAATCGAAAACCGAAGCTCATTGCATCGGGACATGCGTCCACACAATTTCCACATGATATACATAAATTATTTTCAATTCCATCTGGATTTTCCTCTGTGATTGGAACATCCGTTGGACAAGCTTTTTCACATGCATTACATCCATCTACACATTTTGCTGCATTTCTTTTGATTGCAATTAAAGAATTACCTGAAGTGTAACCTAACAAAGCACCAGTTGGACATATCCATCGACAATATGCTCGGGGAATTTTAATTGAAACATAAGTGAATATTACAAGTACGATTGATTTCACAAAAAAGAGGAGATCTAAATTATCTAATAAAGATCCATTACCTGATAAGTCAAATACACCCCATATTAGTGCATAAAAGAATGTGACAAACATTGTTCCTGCTGGATCAATAACTCCATATGGTATGAAAGTCCAAAATTCACCACCTGTTAAATCTCCATTTAATCTTTGAAGACCAAAAAAGCCGGTAATTATTACAGAACCCCACAAGAAAAATCCTCCGATATCTTGTAATTCTTTATTGGTTGGACGTGAAACTTTTAATTTTTCTACAAAACCGAGGTTAGCAAACATTGATAAGAAGTCTTGCCAAAAACCAATCGGACAGGCCCATCCACATGTAAGTTTACCAAATAAACTACCAGTCAAGAAAAATACTCCTAAGACTAAAAATGGAAACTGACCGTTAGCTAAAATATATTGTAGCGCACTGAAACCACCCCAAAATGTTGCATAAGGTGCACCAGGTGGTAGTACTACGGGTAAAGGAAAATTAGTACGAGAAAAACCAAATATTACTCCATTGAATAGAAGAAAGAAAGTTATTTGTGATACTAAACGTAAAGTTCTGATTCTTTTTGATGGTAAAACAGCCAACCATTCTTTGATGCTATTATTTTCTGGATTTGAATTTTTAGTTGACATTTTGCATACCTACCATGGACGAGGAAGTCCACCATCTTCATCACCTATCCAAGGTGAGAGAAAATCAACCCATCTATCAAAATCATTAGGAGTGATGCTATTCATTATATCTAATTCAGATAAAGCAAAACCTGTGAGTATGAAAAATAGACTCACAATAATGAAAGTAAGATACTTAATTCGGTTGTTGATTTCCATTATATTTGTCCCTTAATTTTCTATAAAATAAAGTTAGTTAAAGAGTTGCTGTTAATTATGAAAATCACTGAACAATGAAAATATTAAGTTTAAAAAAAATCATCCAAATTGGTCTGTTTTTGTGTATCCTCAATAACTCGATTTGTTTTTTGAATGATATTCAAATATCTACCTTCGCTAAAATTTTTTTCATCAACCAAGAATTTTGTAATCGCTTCTGCATCATAATTATGTGTGAAATCTAAATTAATATTTTTAGTCACATTTGGTTTTAAAAATATATCAAGAATATCCTTGTAAGGGATTGATGCATCCTTAACAGAACTAACATTTTTTTCGGTCTCAATAAATGAACCGTATTTTTTAATATACTTGTAGGCAGATTTAGGACCAATACCTTTGACTCCATCAGGATTAAAATCTGAACCTAATAATATGCCTAAATCTATCAGTTGAAGTCGAGTTAAATTTAATTTATCTGATAATATGTTTAAGTCGATCTCTTCGGGTGAAATCAATTTTACTCCTCCACCAGGTAATGCTCTTTTTCCTGAAATATTCAAATTTCGGACTATAATAGGACTACCGAATAATAGTGCATCATAATCTTGTGTAGCGGCCCCATATACTTGCCCCTCTATAGATAATTGAGCAGCTTGAGCTTCTCCTTCACCCGGGGCGTCAATTACAGGGATACCCATAAGTGATAATAATTTTTTGGCATCATCTATCATATCGCTTGTAAGATAATTTGCTCTTGTAGCAAATTTTCGAGCTCGGACTAGATCACCTTCTTTTAATGCTTTTTCATATTCTTCTTTTGCAATTTCTCGTTTTTTCCGTCTTTCTTCTTGAATTTTAGCTTTAAGTGGATGTGATTTTCCATCAAATACATAAACAGGGTGTATTCCTTCTTGTATCAAATTCGAATTTCTTAATAGAATGCCTACTAAATGTGAAGTAACATTACCTTGGTCATCAACTAATGAACGACCTGTTTGATCCCTAATTGATGCTAAAAATTGAAACAATACATTAAATGCGTCAAAAGCTAGTTTTTTGTCTTTATAATGTGATATCTGAGTTTCTTTTTTAATTGGAAAATTGGATTGCCCAAAAATATCAGATAAGTTTTTCACTCCCATTGAAGCAGTCAAGATGATATTAATATTCAGTATTATTATCCATTTGGTAATAAAATATGATTATTGCCTAATTTTGTGATAATAGCTAAAATCCAATATGATTTATATTCATTAATACTCCATTTTCATGTGGATGATTGAAAAACCATATAACACTATAAACCATTATTTCGTATGGTTTATGTTGTGAAGGTGAAAGCTAAAGATGCCAATGAAACCATAAAATACCTGAAAGAGAAGAAATTTGTTAATAATGAATACAAAATATCAAAAAATGAAAATTATGTTTTCATCCCAATAATTGACAAATTCAATAATAAAAAAGAGATACTTGATAAATTTATTGTGAAAAACATCGAACTTGACAAGATAGAAAAATCTCCGAAATCTCTGTCTGATGCATTAAAAAAAATAAATCCTAATTTAACTGACGAAAAATATACAAAATCATATGATCAAATTGGCGATATTGCAATAATCGATATTGATAAAGACATGATAAAATATGAAAAAGAGATAGGAATGGCAATTTTAAATTCAAATAAATCGGTTAAAACTGTGTTCAGAAAAAGTAAAAAAGTGAGTGGAATGCTTCGATTAAGAGGATTGTCTCACATAGGAGGGGAATATAAGACAAAAACATTACACAAAGAATATGGTTTGAGTCTAGTTGTTGATGTAGAGAATACATATTTTTCTCCAAGATTGGCTACCGAACATAATAGAATAGCTAATAAAATAAAGGAAAATTCGGAAATTTTAGATTTATTTTGTAGCTTAGCTCCGTTTGGCTTCCACATAGCTAATGATAAAAATTGTCATATTGATTGTATCGACATAAATCCTATTGCTATTGAAATGGTAAAAGAGAGTTTAATAAAAAATAAATTAGTAGGGAGCTTAAATCCTATTTGTATTGATGCGAGTGAGTTTTTATTAAAAAATAATAAGAAATATGACTATATAATTATGAACCATCCAAGTGGTGCTTTTGATTTCTTAGAACGAGTAGGAACTAAATTTGAAAAAGGAACTAGTATATTTTATTATGATTTTGTAAAAATCAAAAATTATGAAAAAAATATAAAGGAAAAATTAAAAACAATCAATTTTGATATTGAAAATATTCATATAGTGCGACAGTCTTCTCCGAGTGAATATCATATTTGCGTAGAGGGAAAATTAAATTAATAAAAGCCAGATCAGTTCGCCCATCATTAATCATCACATATGCTCATAATAATGATAAACTTCATCATCTCTGGCATATATTGGTTTGATTTATAGTTTATTAGGAAATTTAAACATGTGTGAAAGAAGGTGAATTTCTATTNAAAATACAAAGATATGATTTTTTGTAGATTTGTATATAAATTATGATCGAGTTTGAATAATAAGTGTCACGAAAAATTAAAATCATATTCAATCCGGCATCAAGGGGTGGAAAATCAATAAAAATTAAGGATGANGCAATNATTTTACTAGATAANCAAGAATTTGAATATGACATCATAGAAACAACAAAACCGTTAGAGGCAATANNTATGGCTANTGATGCGAAAAATGAAGGATATGATATGGTGGTGGCTTTAGGTGGNGATGGAACTGTGCATGAGGTTGCTAATGGNGCGATTAAAGCAAACATACCATTGGGCATCATACCTGCGGGATCAGGTAATGATTTTTCGAAGGCCATAGGTTTAGATGGAAGTTTGGAGCAATCAATTGAAACTTTANCAAATGGAAATATATCAAATATATCAACGGTNAAAATNGGAGATAGATACTCAATAAATGTAGCAGATGCAGGTTTAGGTGCGGATGTTGCCAAGTTGAGTATTACTACATTAAAATGGTTGAAGGGATCAATAAAATACACATTATTAATGATAAGAAAATTAATGACACACAAACCGTATAAATGTGTTATTAAAGTAGATGAGGAAGCTATTGAAGTTGACTTGAATATTTTAGCGGTGGGCTTCGGCCAATCTTTTGGTTCAGGTATGTTAATTTTACCTGATGCAAGATATTCTGATGAGCAAATGACTATTGCGATTATAAAAAATGCGGCTCGTTTTACAATTTTAAGATTGTTCCCAAAAATTTTCTCTGGGAAACATGTTAATTATAAAAAATATGTAACTATGTTAAAAGGAAAAAAATTAGAAATAATTCCCAAATCCAGAGATATTAATATTGANGCTGATGGAGAGGTGATTGATAATTCTACTAAAATTTTTGAAGCAGTACCTCATAACTTACAAGTTTCAATACCAAGTAACTTTAATTTGGATCAAAAATCTTTATGGAATAAATAAAAAAATATTAATTTTTATTAATAGGATGATCAGANTCATAATCNACACCAGTAATTACAGAGGGATTTCCTAAAGGATCAAATTTTTCATAATCGCCATCAAAAATTTCATCTGAAGAAATTAGACCATCGGAGAGAGTGATCACCCGCATGCCTTTTCTAAGCATACCTACATCATGTGTGACCATTACAATTGTAGGAGACCAATTTAAAGCTTCGACTAATTTTGAGTGCCTATTGATACCATATAACAAATCTATAATTTCTGCACCTCTTTGGGAGTCTAAATCTCCAGTTGGTTCATCTGCAATGATTAAATTTGGACGATTTGCCATGGATCTCGCAATACCTACTCTTTGTCTTTCACCNCCCGATAATTCATTAGGATAATGAGTTTCTCTTCCTTCAAGCCCTACCAAGGATAATAACTCTACTGCCCAAGGTCTTCTTTTTTGTTTATCAACTCCAGCCACTAACATAGGTAATTCCACATTTTCAACTGCAGACATAGCTTCCATTAAGTGAAAATGTTGAAATACTATACCTATTTCTTCACGTCGTANTAAAGCTAATTCATCCTCTGTGAAATTACCTAATTCCTTTTCGTTGAATAAAATTGAGCCTTTAGTAGGTTGCTCCAATCCACCAATTAGGGAAAGTAGTGTNCTTTTTCCTGAGCCAGACCTACCTAATATGACTATAAATTCTCCTTGTTTGATCTCTAAATTAATTTGGCGTAAGGCATGAACTTCATATGATGCTTGTGAATATATTTTTTTAATATTTTTGAAGGAAATTAAAGAGTTCATTTTTTATCACCTATTCGTCAGCAGGTTCGATATATAATTTATTTGAATCAATATCTTCTACAAATTTAACATATTCTTTAATTTTATATTTTTCTCTTAAATATGTTGGAATTCTAACATTACCAAATTGGTTAACTACACCAACTTGTTCTCTTTTTGTTGATGCCCAATTTTTTGGATTTTCATTATCCAAAGATCTTCTAATTCCAGCAATGGAACCATCTAAAATATTATATGATTTTTGAGTCATTCTTTCAAATCGATTATCATGAGTAACTACNACTATTGTAATATTTTCCTCATTGTTAAGATCTTGAAGATAAGAAATTACATCCATTGTTGTTTCACTGTCTAACTCTCCTGTAGGCTCATCTGCAAATAATATTTTTGGATTATTTGCTAATGATACAGCTAAACCGATTCTTTGAGCTTCTCCTCCTGATAATTTACCCAAAGTATGATCTTTTCGGTCAGATAATCCAACTTGATTTAATAAATCTAAAACACGTTTTTTTCGTTGTTCTCGNGTGTAGTTTCCAACTTGCATGGCAAATAATANGTTATCGTATGCGGTTAATTTAGGTAANAAATTACGCTCAGGCAATTGCCATAGAAAACCACAAGACTTTCTTCTAAAAATATTCAATTGATCNCCNGATAATGAATGAAGTGGATGCCCATCTACAAAAATTGTGCCTGTTGATGGACGTACCATACCTCCCAAAATATTGAGAAGGGTGGATTTACCTGCTCCTGAGGGGCCAATAATTGANANCATAGAGCCNTGTTTTATTTTTAAATCGACGCCTCTAAGAGCTTGAAAACGTATATCTGAAGCAGGATCTTTATAGTGTTTGGTTATTTGATTTAAATCAATAAATTCAATGTCATTATTCATTTTAATCTGCCCTCAAAATTGAACCCGTTTGTTTATTTGCAGTGATTTGTACGGGTATGGCTGCNGCTAATATACTTANNATTATTGCGGATAAGACAAATATAGATGTTGTTATCAAAGGATATCGCAATTTAATGGGGGGTAATGTAGAGCCAAATACAGAAGTAATTAATAAAAATAAATTAGAGGAAATAAATGAACCTGCGATAATTCCAANACTGATTGAGGTNAGAACTAAAATTATTGACTCGACTACTAATAATACAAATATTTGTTTTGAGACCATTCCTACTGCCCTAAAAACTCCAATTTCACGTTTCCTTTCTGAAAGAGATATGAAAGTGAAATATCCAACTCCAATAATTGATGAAATTATTGTAATTATAAGCAATATGTCAAAGAGTTCATACATTAACAGTACTTCTGGACTATTAAATAAAGANTCTTGGATTAANACTACACTTTGAACTTGNATGCCGTNATTAANAGGAGAGTCATCNAATTGTGAAGATTGTAAATCTCTTGGNTCNGGAAATTGNTCATTAGAATTAGAGAAAATGCTAGTCANATTTTCATGTAGCATAGTATGATTTGCTCCAATAGCAGCTTTTGCATATAATAGCGTAGTAATCTCATTTTCTAAATATTTTGATAATGTATCAATATGCATCACCACATGTAATATTTGTACCGAATTCTGTTCTATGTAAAGTGATGTAACTAAATTTGGCCAATAAGTAAATGTTCCCCCGATTTTTTCATTTATTCTAAAATCCTCATGTTGTATTGAACTATTAGAACCAATATTCCAATTTATTGCTTCTAACTGATCTGATTGAATCAGAATATGTTTGGCATTNATGATATCCATNAAATTTTTAAGAGTATCATTTGAGTATGATGAGTCCCAAAATGCGGTNTCTAAATATGTATTTGGATCGATGGCTAATATTGATATTTGATTATAAAGAGTTGATCTAGATTGTATATNGATTTTTTGAATAAATGCNGTATTAGAAATTTGTGTCAAATTGGTAACAGCTTCGAGTTTATTAGTATCATTCATTTCTACTCCTTGTACTGAAAAATCTGCACCNACATTATAATAGGTAGTTTCATTACCCCAAGATGAAAAAGAACCGGGTACACCTAATGCTACAAAAGAAAACATCATTCCGATTATAAGTAGAACTGCCAATTTNGATGCTGAAAATTTATTATTTCTCATGTTTCTAGTTGCTAAAGCAATTAGATTACCTTCTTTTAACCAAAGAAAGTCAGATATGAAAGTTAAAAAGTTAGAATAAAATCTGGAAACTAAAAGAGGGATACCTATAACAAGTATNGGTANNGTCCANGGGGAAAAAAATATTAATGTATTGTAAATAAATTCTTCAANTGTTAAATANCNTAAGGCTAACCAAAANCCNATACCTATTACTGTGAATATGACATCTAAGTAAAATCGTTTCCAGAATGGAATTTTTGTTTCCTCAGATGCCTCACCCTCTTCAACAGTTGTACGTGAAATAGATAAAATGGAAAAAATATTAAGATCTAAAGATAATATTAATCCTATTATTGGCATACGATAGAACCAATAATTTGGTATAAACAAGCTGCTTTCTTCACCAAAAATATTATTTTGAGTTATAATTTGTTGGGTCCATGGTAATGAAATAATCATACCAAAAATAGTCGCTATAAATGCACCAACTAAAGCATCTGAAATCATCATCGATTTTAATTGATTAGAGGAGATACCTCTTATTTTCATTATTGATACTAAATTTTGTTTTCTTAATTCAACCAAATTTAATGAAAAATAAACTAAATAGAGGGCTATAGCAAGCATCGGGAGTGATATAACTAGCAATAAAAACCGTAGGCCAGTACCTTCAAATTGCGCATCATATATTCGCCATTCTGCACTTGAATAGACATTGGAGTCAAACCCTAAATTAATGATGAAATTATTTACATCATTCATAATTGAATTTATGGCACTTAAAACAAAATCTACTTCCAAGCCTTTTAAATTATCAATATCGATGAATGCATTTACTACTTGTGCGCGTAGGACATTTTGTTTATTTTCAAAAAAGTTTGGCATTGAACTATTAGAAACAAATATTCCATTTCTTAATTGCCANGTNTAATCATATCCANTATCCCAACCAAAATTGATATCCTCNTNTGTAACNTTCCACCANCCATCAAAATTTATAGTGAAATTATTGGAGNCTTGNTAAGGACCNGTAAAAATAGTTGNATTNAAATTTTCAAAGAGACTTTCATTTANTGAAATGAAGTTGTTCCCATTGAAATAATCTTCGGAAATTGTTAGTAAGGTAAAATTCTCATTCCATACAAGATTATTGGGAAAGGTGGGAAAATTCTGTAAAATATTAAATTGTTCTATTGTTATGCTATTTCCTTCGATATAGATATCAAATTCTTCTTCTATTGGGAGATCAAGTTGTAAACTTAGTCCAAAAGAATAACCATATTCGATATTTTTTGCAATCATACCATAATTGGATGCTGCCTCAGAAAATTTTGTCATTATTTGATCTTGATAATCCATAAAATAATTTTGAGTTGGATTTGGATTTTTTGACCAGACGTCTTTATATTCGGTAATTTGGAATAATGGGATTTCTCCATCATCAAGTGCATCTTGATATATATTTCCTATTGGAGCGGATGTCAATAGAATAATTTGTGAAATTACAGTGATGGCTAAAATAATACCGATTATAGATACTAGTAAGTACCTTCTATTTATTTTTAGATATTTTGAAATTAAGGGAGAGATGTCTCGAATATCGTCATCTCCAATTTTATTTCTGAGAGATGTTTGGACGAACTTGAATAAAACAATCAAAAATGCGCTGATTAAACAAAATAGCATGAAAGTATCAGACTGTGGAATATCAATTATCAGAAGTACAACATATAAATTTATCAAAAATAGGAAGACGGAAAGAGATTTTGTTTTACCATTAAATTTTGATGATTGCCTTTCATAATTGGTTTGTGACATGATTTGACGTCCATAATTAATATATCATCAACATATAAAACTTAGACAATATGATTTCACTTGAAAATTATTTATAAAATACAATTTTGAAATTTTAAGAATTAAGAAATTAAGTTGATGATTTTATACTAAATAATAAGAACTGTTATTATTAAATAGTTAATGGGAATGATATGAGTAAGGTCCATGATGTATTGATAATTGGGGGTGGACCTGCAGGCGTTATTGCTGGAATAGGTATTGCAAAGGAAGGCTATGATGTTGTAATAATTGATAAGAAAGAAAGAGGTAATATAGGTAAGAAGAATTGTGGAGATGCATTAGATACAAAACATACAAATATCTTATTTGAAGAGCTAGGGATTGAATTACCTAACTTAAATAATGGAGAGGTAAGATCTGAAGTTAGCAAGATTACGATTGCGTCAAAGTCTTTGGATACTAAATTGACAGCCAGTGCACCGGCATATCAAGTTGATAGATTAAAATATGGCCAGACATTATTGGAAACTGCTGAAAAGAATGGAGTGAAAATATGGGACCAATGTACCGTAAGAGGAATAATTATTGAAAATAATTATATAAAAGGAGTGAATTACTTTGATCAAGATGGTGAGAGAAAAACAATATTAGCAAAAATCACAATTGATGCATCAGGGTTTATTGGAGTAATGCGAAAAGATATTCCAAAATCGATGAGTAATGGAGTTAATTTAAGTTTTCCTAAGAAATGGACAGTTGGATCATATAGAGAAATAGTACAATTCAAAGATGGCAAAAATCATAAATTTCAAAATGAGATTGTATTACTTTATCATAAAAAAATCAAACCACCAGGTTATGCATGGATATTTACTGAGGGGAAAGATAAACTCAACCTTGGTATTACATGGGTTAAAGATATTAAATATCCAGAAGGTAAATCGATGAAAAAAATATATTCTGAAATATTAGGGGAATATTTTGATCCTGAGGATTACATAATAATAGATAAAGGTGGAGGAAATATACCAGGAATGCCAAATTTTGATACATTAGTTGTAAATGGTGGGATGATTGTAGGTGATGCTGGAGGTTTAGCGGACCCAACTACGTTTGAAGGGCATGGACCTGCTCTAGAGTCGGGTAGATTAGCTGCAATAGTTGCTGTAGATGCATTGAAAGAAGAAGATTATTCTAGTGAAAAACTATGGAAATATAATAAATTAATAATGAATTACCCAGGGAGTATGCATGCTCAATCATTTTTAGTTGCTAAATTTATTCGAGACATGGGAGTTGAAAACTTTTCATATTTACTGGGAAAGAATATTGTCACAGAGGAGTTTATGAATAAAGTGTTTCGAGAAAAACAAAAAATATCGTTTACAATGGCATTGAGTATAATAGGAAAATCATTTCCAAAATGGAATATTTTATTGAGATTGCTTAAAATTTACTTCAGAGTTCAAAAAATAGGAAAAATATATATTGAGGATTATCCTGAAAATCCTTTATTATTAAATGACTGGAGACAAAAAAGGAATAAAGTTATAGGTGAAAATTTCTAGCCCCAAGTTATTGGTACTTCATAAACAACATCAGTTTTACTTTTCTCTTTGTAGGAAAATTTTATAATTGCGCCGGAGGCCTTTGTATGATTACCATAAATTTGGGCAACTGCATATGCTAATTGACCTTTGGAAATAGATTCGGGATGTATTTGATTTAATTTCCCAACTTGTTTGATATCACCCTCGGAATATAAAATTTCACAATCAATTAAGTCAATTGTAAAAGGATTACATATTATAATGAAACGTACGGTGGTCATCATTTCTTCCTCATCATAAATTAGAGGACCTAATTCATGAGGACGGATACCAATAATAGCTTGTGGTTTATTCAAGATTTGAAGTATGAGTAGAAAGATTATGTAAATTGGTAATAATATTTGAGACAAAGTCATAATTAATACTTGACCAGAAAATCCGAAAATTAATAATTCGATTAAGATAAGATAAAGTAAAAATTCGGTACTTGAGTCAAATATATTTAGAAATATTGAAAACCATCTGTATTGCCAAGCTCTATTAACTTGATCGGTTAATCGTTGAGCTAGGGTATTTGGGGAGGAAGTTGTTTTTTGTTTTTCTTTTGTTAATAAATCTGCGAATCTATTAAGATCCATCGAGTCATAATCCATGGTGGTAAGTAAAATATTCGATGTTTGCATTCCAGTATAATTGAATTTAATCATTTTAGTGTCAAGAAAAATTCTAATTGCAGCATAAGATTGATTTGTCTCGGTATCAGTGATTGTGTCATCTGTGATGTTTAATATATTTTCGAACTTAATCTTCTTTCTGGTGAACCAAAGATATGGAAGCACTAAACCATTTTCATCAAAGTAATATTTGCCTTTTATAATTTCTTTCCTACCATATAATATTGTATAAAATATGGCGATTATAAGTATTGCAAGTCCATCACTGAATTCATTATATATCCATCGAGTGATTGTTGAGAATATTGCTAAATTTGATATTATATAGATATATATTTTTGGTTTTTGT
Organism: Candidatus Heimdallarchaeota archaeon; assembly: GCA_002728275.1. Taxonomy (GTDB): domain Archaea; phylum Asgardarchaeota; class Heimdallarchaeia; order Heimdallarchaeales; family Kariarchaeaceae; genus Kariarchaeum; species Kariarchaeum pelagium. The sequence goes on along the minus strand of PBWW01000002.1, from coordinate 4,405 downwards.
TCTCGAATTGGTTTTTTTCGAGCAGAAGGAAGTAAAACATTACTATTTCGGGATGTATCATCGAAAATTTGTAGGTCTAATTGACTTGCTGCTTCAACCATTATTGTTAGTTTTGCAACATTTTAGATATATATTGGTATTGTGCAATTTTTATTTACTCACATTACTAGAAAATATGATTTTGATATTAGCATAAATAATTAATGGGGATAAGAATATATTAATAATTCTTATCTTTATGATAATGTGGTCAAATCACAACTACCGTTAAGATCAGCTATAATAGAAATATTAAGATTGAAAAACGGGATGATGTTAGATAATGATTTATTGATCGCATTAAAGAAAAGATATGGAAATTATATATTTTCTGACAGTGAAATTAGCAAAGCATTACTCACATTGGAAACTCAAGGGTTAATTCATGTGCAAATAATACAGGGAAAGAAAAAAATTATTCAGGAAATTAATGAACATGATGGATATTTAGGAGTTGAGGAAGAGTAATTTCAACTTATAAATTATGATGATATATGAAATGCTAAATATAAGATGTGGTTTAATGTTGTATGAATATTGAGGAAATAGATGCTGTTTTTTTTGATTTGGATGGTACCTTGTTGGGATTAACAGATGATGACTTTATGAGAATTTATACTGGTTTAATCTCAAAAAGATTTGAAAAATATTTATCTAAAGAGAAATTTATTGAGGCCTTATTAGGAGGTACAAATGCCATGTTTAAGCATAATGATAGCAATAATTTTGTTCTCGAGTCATTTTTCAATTATTTCACTGATAAAACAGGGATTAGTCGAGAAGAGACGTATAATAATTTTCAAAAATTTTATATGGATGAATTTGGAGAATTAGAAAAGGCTTGTGAGAAAATAGAAGTTGGCCCCAAAATTATTGAAATATTAAAGAGGATGAATAAAAAAATCGTATTAGCGACAAATCCGGTATTTCCTGAAATAGCGACAAGGAGAAGATGTGAATGGGCAGGATTATCATTTGATGATTTTATACATGTTACTCATGCTGAAAATTCGAATTATTGCAAACCTAATCCTAATTATTTTATTAAAATGTGTGAATTGATAAATGTAAACCCAAAAAGAGTATTAATGGTGGGCAATGATTTCCTTTTTGATATGTCTGCATCAAGTATTGGAATAAAGACTTGGATGATTGATAATTATCAAAGTAATTTAGAATTTAAAGAAAAATATAGTGTTGATTACAAAGGGTCATTAGTTGAGCTATATAATTTGTTAAATAAATAGTAATTGTGAATAAATTAACTGATTTTAGGAGAATAAATGTTTACAATTAAAAAAATATAAAATATAAGCATGTAAAAGTGGGATATAGAGGACAATCAGTAGGGTTGATGATTGTTTTTAAGGGAAAAAATTAATTTTTTAATTTTACATTGCTTTAATTATAATTGACCCTAAGGAAGTGAAAAAATGGTTAAAATTGATAATTTAGATAATGAAGGATTGAAAAAATTATGTTTACAATTACTAAAATTGGATGATGAAAATGATGTTATAGAAAAATTAGCTAAATATGGTATAAAAGATCAACCTGAGTATTGGACAGATTATGGTCAGGAACCATCTAATTATTCAATAATTGGTGGACAACAATCAACATCAGATAGAGCTTTAGTAGAAAAATTGACAAATTCAATAGATGCGATGTTAATGTTAGAGTGTTTAAAGAAAGGGTTAGATCCAGAAAGTGATAAATCTCCAAATAGTATCGGGGAGGCTTTGAAAGAATTTTACAATATGAAGAATGGTAAATTATCAGATTTGGATGATGTACAACAAAAAAGTTTAGCAGAAAATATACAATTAATCGCTACAGGAGATTTAAATTCACCATCTATCTCAATAATAGACAAAGGAGAAGGACAATCACCTTCGAGAATGCAGGATACATTTTTATCATTAATGAAATCAAATAAAACTAAAATAAAATTTGTTCAAGGAGCTTATAATATGGGATCCACCGGATCATTAAGATTCTGTGGAAAGAAAAATATACAACTTATAATATCTAAAAGAAATCCAACTTTAGCAGATAAAAAAAATAAAGATCATGATAAATGGAGTTTTTCAGTGATTAGAAAATTCCCACCTCGAGATGGGGAAAAAAATATAGTATACAGGTACCTAACATTAAATAATGAAGTTTTGAATTTTGCGAGTGATGGATTAAAAATATTACCTGAAATTTCAAGTAATAAAAATTATGAAAACCAGATGAATAGTGGAAGTTATGTTAAAATGTTTAATTATGCTTTACCTCCAGGATTAAAATCAAATATTAATAAAGATCTCACAAAAAGATTGGATGCTTTATTGATTGAACCTGCTTTACCTATTACGGTTTTAGATAGAAGAGATTATGAAAATGAAAAATCATTCAAACCTGGTTATGTGAGGGGAATTGAAATCAAACTATTTGAGAGGAAGGAAAACCGATTGGAAGAGAATTTTCCATCTTCAGGTTCATTCTCACTAAGAGAAACAAATTTCATTTACAAAATATATGCATTCAAAGATAATAATTACAAAAGATATTTTTCAAAAGATTCCATAATGTTGACTCTGAATGGACAAGCACATGGATTTTTATCGAGTACATTTCTTGCGAGAAGAGGAGTTGGCCTATCTCACGTAAAGGATTTAGTGATTATGAGTGTAGATTGTAGTCAAATGTCGAGAGATTTACAAACTGAGATATTTATGACCTCACGTGATAGACTGTTAGCTGGTGAGTTAAAAGATGAATTAGAAGCAAAAATAGAAAATGTATTAGGAAGTCATAAAGGATTAGAAAAACTTAATTTGAAAATTAGAACAGATAAAGCATCTCAAGTTGGAGATGATACTGTATTATACAAGACAGTTGAAACCATTATTAACGAACCAATTATGAGGGATGTCATACGATATGGTAGAATGGTTAGTCGGACTGTAGAAACATATGAAGAAAATGAAGAAAAAGTATCATTGAATTTTCATCCAAGTATGTTTAAAGTTTCTAATGATTATACGAAGGATACTCCAAGAGTAGCGACAGCAGGAAAACCATTTGCGATTAAATTTGATACTGATGTTGCAAATGATTATTTTGATAGGATCTCTGAACCTGGATCTATAGAAGTTAAGGTAGGAGGGAAAAAATTAGAAGAAGGAAAGTTTTTCAATAAACGATTGTGGAATGGTGAATTTCATTTGATGATAAATAACGAAAATGAATTTACTGAACAAGAATTATTAGATTTTGAAGTCACAGTAAATGATAATGAAAATAATAAATCATTCAACTCCAATTTTTATGTTGAAGTAAAAAAACCAAAACCTACTTTGCCAAAAAATGGTGTGTCAAATTCATCACCAAAAAGACCGAGAGTTAATAGAGGAGTGAAAACACCTAATATTAATCGAATTTTCAAAGATATGTGGAATTATCATAATTTCGATAGGTTCTCAATAGGATATGCGATACCTGAAGATGATGATTTTAATGTCTATATAAACATGGATTCAGATTATGTGAAAAGTGAATTAATGAATGCCGATGATAGAAAAAGAGAAGTATTTACATTCGCATATTCAACTATGATTACATTATTTTCATTAGTTTATGTGAATAAATTAAAAAGAGAGGCCTTGGAGAAAGAATGGGATGTTGATGTTGAACATGAAACTAGATTATTATTTGATGCGATAGGACCAACTTTGATACCAGTTGTAAGACATATATTAACTCAATATGAAAAAATATAAGTTTCTAATCTGAGATAATTATATCAAAATCCATATTTCTTTTTTTCATCTCATTGAGGAAAATGTCGAAAGGAACATCTACTTCTCCAAATAGAACCCCATATTTAGTGATATTTTTTTGTAGTATCATTTGAGCGATAATACTTATTGGGTAGGCCGTGGTACGTCCCATTGATGTGATTTGATTTACTTCATCCATATAATCAATTAATTCCCACTGGTGCTTTGTAGGCTTATCATGTATTAGACCTTCAACAATAATTCTTACTATAACTAAATCGGGAGTATTTTTGGGTAATAATTTTGATAATTGTTTTTCAATGATTTCTCTATAAGTAAATTCATTGATTTTTTGTTCAGATAATAATTCATATTCTTGTAAAAATTGGAAAAACTTAGCGTGACCAGGATATCGAATTGTTTTATAATTTAAATCATTAATTTTATTTTGGAATAAATTAGGTAAAGAACTAGAACCACCCGAAGTATGAAATGCCTCTAACTCACCTATGGGATCTTTGAACTGTAATTTTTCAATTTCAGTTAAACTTGGTACATTTGTTATTTTACCATTTTTCAAAATAACGGATTGTTCT
>PBWW01000001.1 GCA_002728275.1 Candidatus Heimdallarchaeota archaeon | reverse complement strand
AAATGTCCAGGCCCAACCCAAATAGAGAAATGATAAACCTATTAGACCAGGTCCTTCTTCTGAGAAAGATTTTATTCCTGATTGTATGTCTTCATAAGAAGAGCCTGAGACATTGACTTCTGGAGTAAATAATCTAGAGAGCCAAGCAAGTGTCCAACCGATTAATACCGGTATTAAAGAGTATCCAACTACTGATTTAATTTTATCATTGTCTACTCTACCTCCAAAAGTTCTTGAAAGAAGGGCGAGTATTCTGATTGAAACTTTCCAAATTTGTAAAAACATAATATAGAGTAAAAGTGGTTGTACTGCCAAAATAAAGAGATTTATGAAAAATTTTCCGGATAATTTAATATGTATATCTATATCAAAATCTAAAGAATTTCTTAATCCGGTTATATCATCTGTTCCAAATAGGGGGATCGATATCGGTACAAGAATGGGTAAATCTATGACTAAATAGGACTCAAACTCCTCTGAGTTCATAATTAATCCATCTAATTTTGACATGATGGCAATCATGTTACAAGTCATAATTACAGCAATTGCAAAAAGAACCATTTTACCTCCCCGATTATCGGGAAGTAAAGATATTTCTTTAAATGTGCTGGGGGGTTTAGTAACAACCCTAACCATTCGAGCTAAAGCATCTCGATTATCTATAGTTATACCTGCTTTTCTAATTTTTTCTAAAGTTAAATCAAAACCACACCAAACACATAAAACATATTCATTTGGAACGAGATCTCCACAAGATGGACATGTTTGCATATCGGCTGAGATGATTAAGCAACTCCTATAATTTTAATGATGTTGCATATTAAAAAACCTATTTGGAGTGAAATAGAGAAGAAACAATAGTTATGATATATTATGATTGATTAGAAGAAATCATCGAGTGACATTACACCCATTACATCATTCCATGAAGATCCTATTGATGAAAGTATTTGGCTAAATGTAGATTCTGCTGCTTCAATTACTGGTTTACCATCTAATTTTTCTCCTTCTTTAATTAATAATACTGGTTTAACGGAAACTTTTTGTGATTCTCCTGATGGGAATGCTAAGTCTTTGTGATTTGGTACTACTATGCGTTTAGGGGTTTTTAATTTAATATATTCTATGGTAGATCCAACTGTGATTTCTTCATTAAAATTATCATCACCCAGGAGTTGAGCTGCAGCTTGTACAGTTTGAGTCCATGTTGAATAATCACTGAGTTTTTTTGAAAGAGTAATCCTTACAGATATATCTTCTGGAGTAAAATTTCCTGTTTCCAATTTATTTACCATTTGTTTTAATGTATTGACAATTTGTTCCCTTGCTATTGGAAATTCATCTGGATTGTTAACATTTTTTAGAATGTTTAAAACATTAGTAAAAGTTTTTCTTATTATTTGTGGAGTGTTACTTTTTTTACCCATAAGGCCCTTAACAATGATATTTCCATTAGTTGTTATACCAAAATAATTTTTCTTTCGATCTGAAAAAACAACATATCGAAATACATAATCCGTTCCTAATTCAACGCCAATATTTTCAAGTCCCCAATCTAATAATTTTGAAATCTGTTCTTCTGTTGGACCGTATAAAAATACTGAGTCAGTATCTCCATATAAAACATCGACTCCCAAAGTGTTTTCTACATAGTTTTTTGTTGATTTAATGGCATCTCTAGCGTATGCTGTGGTGGATTCTGCAACAGGTGGACAATAAAAGTCAAATGTGTCTGATCCGAATACTCCGTAACCCGCATTGATTAAAACTTTTAAAGATGATTGAATTACATCGTTATTTCTTCTTTCTAATTCAGGTAAATTACTATCTGAAGATCTAGGTTTAAACCATTTTACTCTTGTATCTCTGACAAATCCTAAAACAATAGCGAAGAGTCCTACACGTTTTGTACATATATTATGACCGACTTCAGGTACAACATTATCACTGCAATCTTCATGGTTACATAAAATTGTTTCATATGATAGGTTTCTTGTTTTAATTATTGATGGATAAAGCGATGCAAAATCTAAAACATGTACATTCCACCAAACACCTGGTTTAGGATCTAATACAATAGCTCCTTGAAATTTTTTACCTTCTATAATAGCATCGCTTGTTGGAGCTGCTCCTTTTGCAGATAATATATCTTCTTTTCTTGGAATGAGGAAATTTCTTTTTCTATGTTCATAAATTAACCACATTTTTAACCAACCGCTCACTGCAGTTCTAATAAAATCAAAAATAGGCATTTTACAGATACGCATTAAAATAAATATTAAATCAAGAACGACGTTATTATCAAATTGAGTTAATTGGAGAGTTAATTCTGCATCTTTAACATTATATTTTACTAGTGTTTTTAGATCCATTTCGTTTATCCAAACTTCAGGATGGTCTATCTTACCTTCACCNAATAGTGAAGATGATAATTCTTGGAGTGAAGATCGTTCNTATTTTCCTCCAAAAGCNTATAATCTGATGGAAGCTTGTCTNAAGAATAAATATAAATCTACATGAATTGAATTATTAAATGTTGTATCTGATCGNCCTTTTTGTTTAATAGGNATNTCATTATAATCAAGACCTAATTTCTTTGCNCTGTTAATTAAATATGGGTTATCAAAATTATCACCGTTGAATGATAAGGCAATGGGNTATTGATCAACTATATGAAAGAAATCAACAAGTAAGTCCAATTCTGAATCATATAATAATACATTTACTGATTTATCTTCGATTTGATTGAAAGGTTGATCAACCTCTGGTCGTTTTAGAACCCAACAGATCTTTCTTCCTAAATTATCAACTAATGCGATTGATATTATTGGATCTGGGGTGGTAGTTATGTTAGGCAATCGATTTTTATCTGAACCAATTTCTATATCATATGCGCATCGAGTTACATCAGGCATTTTTTGAAAAAGTAAAGGCATATATTCATTGAGCATTTCTTTTTCTTCTTCGTTTTCATCCTTAAATTCGATTTCCAATTCGTTTTTTATGGAGCCAATATTTTGATCTATTTGTTTTAATTCCCCATTCTCAATTTTATAATATGTTGCAGGAGTTAATTGTTTATCTGCAACATAATTAAAGTGATACCTAATATCAGCTTCGAAAGATGGATTTAAAAAATTTCTAAAAGATGTACCAGATCCTCCAATAGCTAAGGGATTATCGCCATATACTTTTATCACTTCCATATCTTGTTCTTCTATTGGTAAATATTTGGAAGTTTTTTCGATTTTTAGATAATCTTTGGATTTAACCACTTGGTCTATGCTATTAATGCTTTCTTCAGATAACATTGTGATAAGATATGGTTTGTGATTAGTGTTATCATTCCAATAGTATAGTGATTGTGTCTCTTCGTGATAGAATATCAATTGTGCGAGATTTAATTTACCATTATATTGAACATCTAATAAAAACAAATTATCAATATTTTTTTCATTCTTTATGGGTTTGGGAGTAAAATAATCTGGAAATTGTGGAGTAATTGGGGGGTTAAATGTGTTTAATTCTTTTTTTTCATTTATTACTACCTTTTCTTTGGGGGGTTTTTTTGGGGGAGGGGTCGTTTCAAAGAAGTCTTCAAGGCTCACATTTATGATATTATAATGTCAAATAAAAATTAAATCGATTGAATTATGTCATAAAGAATATATTGTAAATCTAATATGTTATTTGTTTAGTATTAATTGATTGTATATGTTTTGAGAGTAATGAAATGGTATGAAATCAAAAATAATAATTAAATACCCTACCGTTTAGCTTTAGTTAGAAGTCTTAGTAGGTGGCATGTTTGAAATTAATTAAATCCATAATTATTGTATTTTTATCAATATTATTGGTTTCTAATATGGTATCTGCGTACACACCCACAGATGAGGGTTTTGTTCAAGTATTGTTATATGCTACATCAGATAACAAGAACGATGTGCTTTTGGGTGAGACGGTTGATTTTTCAATATTAATTAATAATTACTGGAATGATACTATGAGTAATTTAACAATTACGCAGGTCTTACCTTCTGACACTGTACTCATATCCTTGGGACTAGAAGAATTAAGTACTGAAGAAGGAGATTTTATAGATTTTGAAATTAATAATGAAAGAACAGAAGAAGTACTTAGGTTTAATTATATGAATATTTCACAAAATAATTTTACGGGGAATCTCGACATGACTTTGAATCCTGGTGAGTCAATCATGTTTAATTTTGTTTTAAATTTTACGACGATTGGGGATTATAATTTAGATTTTCCTAATTTGACATATTATGATAATTGGGGTGATAAACAAAATGATGTTGAAGGGTTGGGGACAATCGTAAGTGTTAGTGAAGTTGATGTAGATTCAAGATTAAAATTTGTACCGCAATTTGATGTAGAAGAACCAAACTATGTTAACATTGGAATGTGGTTTATAGGAGTTAGTATAATTGTTATATCCTCAAGATTACTCTATGGTAAGAAACCATTTAACTAATTAAAGATTTTTTTCTAAAAACTATGAATTTTGAAAAAAGAAAATTTGAAATAAATCCAAAAAATATTCCAAATAGACTAGCAATAAAAATTGTATCTAATTCAATAATAAGAATGTTGATGGTTGTAAAATTGGAGTTGATGAATATATTGTTAAATAATAAAGCTGAGAAATATTGAATAATTGAGCCAATAGCATTAGATACTACATATTTGAAGTATTCATTTAGAATAGGATTTTGGGACTGAAAAGTCCATATTCTATTAAAATAGTAATTTGTGGATATTGAAAAAAGGATACCAATAGCTAGAGAGATCGGTTCAGAGAAATTGAAAATATAAATACAGAGTGCTAAAACAATAAAATTGATAAAAATTCCACTTATGCCAACTAATGAGAATTTTATTGGTTCTTTAACTATAGATATGTTTTCCATATGTACTTATTTTGAATTTATTTGAAGTTTTAATGGTTTATGAATTGGTAGTGGGATAAAATGATTTTTGCAGTTGTATTATACAATTTGAATAATTTATTACAATTATAGTTGAAACATCGAACATATTCATAAAGATGAAAATTTATAGTGTTATTATAATGGATTTTTTGAAAATTGGAGATTATAAAATAGCTAAAGATAGGATGTATTTATCATCTCATGAATGGGTATTAGATAATCAGGATGGCACTTATACTATGGGTATTTCTGATTATGCCCAAAAAATGTTAAAGGAAATTTCTTATGTTCAGTTTGAAGATGAGGGGGATGAATTTGATAAAGAAGATATTGTTTGTGTTGTAGAAGCCCTAAAAGCAACAGGAGATATTTATGCTCCTTTTGATTGTGAGTTAGTAGCAAATAATGAAGAGTTAGAAGATGATCCAGAAATAGTATCCGACTCTCCATATGAAGGAGGATGGTTAGTGAAAATCAAAAAAATAACCGATGATAATGATATGATTTCTCCGGAAGAATATATGAAAGTGATAGAAGCAGAGTTAAATGATTTTTAGAAAATAACATATTTTTCTTGTTTTTACCCATTAGAATTAAAAGTTTGAAGTTTTTGAAATTTTATAATAATAAGAGGGGTAGTTATGTCCACATTTTATGACTCATATATAGGTACAAGTGAAGAAGAAAGAAAAGAAATGTTGAAAATTATAGGTAAAGATAATATTATGGATTTATTTTCTGATATTCCTAATGATTTGGTTCTAAAAAGCCCTATAGAAATGCCAGGCCCATATTCTGAACAAGAATTGACAAATTTGTTTACAAAAATTGCTAATAAGAGTAAAGGAGTAAGTGAATTGGTTTCATTTCTTGGTGGTGGAGTTAAACAAATGTATGTTCCTGCAGCCATTGAAGAATTAATGAGAAGAGGTGAATTATACACCAGTTATACTCCTTATCAACCCGAAATTAGTCAAGGATTATTACAAATATTATTTGAATACCAATCTATGTTAGCTGAAATATTGGCTATGGATGTTGTAAATGCATCAATGTATGATTGGGCAAGTGCACTTGGTGAGGTAAGTTTGGTGATGACTCGATTAACCAAAAGAAATAAAATATTATTTTTAGGTAGTATTGCACAAAATAGAATTGAAGTGGCAAGAGCATATGTTGAAGCCGCTGGTTTTGAAATAGAAGTTTTGGAAGAAGAAAGTGGTAATTTACCATTGCAAAAAGCAACTAGGTTATTTGAAGAAGAAATAAACAAAAATAAAAAAGAAAGAGAATATGCCGGAGTATATTTTGAGGTGCCATCTTATAATGGTATGCTTCCGGATTATCCTGATAAATTAATTGAATTGATACATGAAGCTGGTGGTTTAGTATCAGTAGGAGTAGATGTATTAAGTTTAGGTGTTATAAAACCCCCTGGAAACTATGATGTTGATTTTGTTATTGGAGAAGGGCAATTGCTTGGTAATGTACCTGCCGCAGGAGGTCCTTTATTGGGGATATTAGCTTCTAAATATAATCGAAAATGGATACAAGCAATACCAGGTAGATTGGTTGGAGCAACTAATGAGATGAATTCAAATTCACCAGGATACTGTATTACATTACAAACAAGAGAACAACATATTAGAAGAGAAAAAGCAACAAGTAATATTTGTACTAATGAGTCCATTACTGCAGTTAATGCTGCAATTTATATGGCTGCTTTAGGAAAAAGAGGATTTGTAGAATTATCTCAAGGGTTAGCTGATCGTGGTCATTATCTCGCAGGTAGGTTAGGAGAAATAGATGGTGTAAGTGCACCATTATATCAGCCTTTTTTTAGTGATTTTGTAGTTGATTTTGGAAATGTTACACATGATGTTTTAGAAAAAGAATGTATTGAAAGAGGGTTTGTTCCAGGGATAAAATTTTCANATGAAGGTTGTAAAAGATTGATNGCTGTATCTGATTTGCATTCGAAAGAAGATTTAGATAATTTTGTTAATGTGGTAAAAGAGGTGCTTCAATAATGGTTGAAAAGAGAGTNCAAGCAAAATGGAATGAAAAATTAATTATGGATATGGGTGCAGAAGGTAGACGAGCTCATATNCCGGATAAATTAGATATCCCAAAAGTAAATTTTGATGGAGNTTGGAAAAGAGAGGTACCTGCTAAATTGCCAGAGGTATCTGAGTTGGAATTAGTTAGGCATATCGTAAGATTGTCGCAAATGAATCATGGAGTAGATGTAGGGTCGTACCCATTGGGTAGTTGTACTATGAAATATAATCCTAAAGTAAATGAAAGAATTGCNAGAATTGAACAATTTGCTTTCATGCACCCTGATACTCCTGCGATGGCCCAACAAGGAAATATAGAGATATTATATAGATTGCAAGAAGTTTTGAAAGCAATTACTGGTTTTGGTGGTGTCACTGTTCAACCTGCTGCTGGCGCACAGGGAGAGTATGTAGGTATGTTAATTGCAAAAGCATATCATGATGAGAGAGGTGATTTTAAGAGAACTAAAGTCTTAGTTCCAGACTCTGCACATGGTACCAATCCTGCAAGTGCTGCTATGGCTGGGTATAAAGTTGTAGAGTTGCCATCAAATGAAGAGGGTTATGTGGATCTTGAAGCATTAGAAGCGGCTTTAGATGAGACTGTAGCTGCATTCATGATAACTAATCCAAATACGTTAGGAATATTTGAACCACAAGTAAAAGAGATATCAGATATGGTTCATAAAGCTGGAGGATTAATGTATCTTGATGGAGCTAATTTTAATGGTGTTGTTGGAGTAGTCAAATCAGCAGATATGGGATTTGATATTCAACATTTTAATTTACATAAAACATTTTCTGGACCACATGGTGGGGGAGGACCTGGTTGTGGGCCTGTTGGTGTTGTTGATAAACTTGTAAAATATTTACCAAAGCCTCTTGCAAGATATGATAAGGAAAGAGATTGGTATTATTTTGACTATGAGTTACCACATTCAATTGGAAGGGTTCATGGGTATAATGGTAATTTTGGTATTGCTATACGAGCATTAGCTCATATGTATCGAAATGGGGGTCCGGGTATAAGGGCAATGTGTGAGGCTGCAGTATTGAATGCAAATTACCTAATGGAAAAAATGAAAAATATAAGGGGATTTGATGTTCCTAAAGCAGAAGGGGTACCAAGAAAACATGAATTTTTAGCTGCTCCGTTGACTTTAATGAGAGACACTGGAATAAATGCAGGTGATGTTGCCAAGGCAATATTAGATTATGGTATTCATTCTCCGACAGTATATTTTCCAATGATCGTTAAAGAGGCATTGTTAATAGAGCCGACTGAAGCTGAGACAAAAACTGCATTAGATGATATTATTGATGCATTTGAAGAAATTGCAGAAAATGCATATGCTGATGCTGAAAAAGTTAAAAACATGCCATATACTACATCTAAAGGTAGATTAGATGAATTTAGTTTGGCAAAAAACCCAGTATTGATTAAAAAAAATGAATATTAAAATAAAATATTTTGATTTATTGTATATATGAGGATATTATCTGTAAAATATGTTTATTCTTAAGTGATAATGCGAATAATGAGTTGGCTCTCTACTCTCGTTCACTTTATTGGATGAGATTATATGAGGAGAAAGCTCAACCCAAATTTAGTCATTTCTCCCTAAATGGCTAACAATCCAACCCCCAAATTTGATAGAGAGCCTTTTCTCCTCATTTTTTATTTNATTAAAGTTTCTAAATGAGATTCTCCATGATTGATNTAATACTCTANTAAAGGACCTAATANGACTTCACCAATTTCAGGATGGATGGCTTTTTTNTGATAATCTTTTGGATTTATATTTTTTAAAAGATGAAACCATCGNGTATATAATCCGTTTATTATATGTAATGCAGCATCAAGGGGGAAGTCTTTACTTAATTCAACCCATTTATCTTGGTTAAATGGTTTTAANGTAGTCATATCTTCNGATAATATCCACATAGTTCTATAATATGCCTGTGTTTGAGAGTCTACTAAATGGTTTATNATTTGAACTGGNGTCCATCCACCATTCTTAATTGGTGTGAGTAATTTATTTTCTTTACGAAGAATAGTGATAATTTTATTTAATCGTGGAAAAAAAGTTTCTACTTTATTTATATCCATTATTCGTTGGTATAATCAAATAAATAAAAAATAATTCATCCTAATGCTAATATAATGACGAATATTGAAGATCCTATTAGTAGNAATGGGAAAANAATTTTGATATAATCTGCAAAANTATTTTTTTTCAAATCAAATTCTTCTTCTCGAGTCTTACGTAATTTTCTTTTTTGTTTCTTTTCTAATTTTGATACCATATCTTCAATATTATCTACTNTCATTAGNATTTCTTCTAACTTCTTTCTTTCTTCTTCATTTTTAGGTTGTAAATCCTGTCTAAGGTCATCAGATAAAATATTTTTACACATAGGACATGAGTTATTGTTTAATAGCCATGCTGCTAAATGATCCTGGTGAAAATGATTNAAACATCTTGGACAAGGTAATTGTTTCTCATTATTTTTAATTGGAAGATAGCATATCTTACAACTATTAATCATCATNNNCTTTTGANTNATGTTGTAAATAATGTATGGATTATNAAANATNTAATNNANAATANNNAAGATTAAATATGTTCCAAATGAAAGGCACACTTAACTATTTATTTTATGAATTAACCAATTATTGTTTCAANTAGGAAATACCTCGATACATACTCGAATTTTATTTCTAGTAAATTAATTAATTTGAAGATGTAAAAATTAATAAAAAGTTGGTCTAGTTATTTAGTTAAATTTTAGTGTTATAAACTCTAATTATNCAATATTTTCAATATNAANTNTTTCCAAAAGAAATNNNTAAATTANCTANTATTAACCANAATTAANGGATAATTTAATTATGAAANATTNNNAAAAATANCATTGNNAAAANATANGNTANANCNGGCCTAANTATNNATTATANANTANAATNAGTTNNTAANAATATTGCAAAGGAAATAATTGTATAAAATTATAAATATTAAGAATTAAAGGTTAAAATATTAAAATTATTAATTTAATTATTTAGTTGAATAATTAATTTACAGATCCAAGTGCTGAGAATATATTTTTCATAAGAAATTGAGTATTTATATTAAAAATTAAGATAAGGACCTTTCTAACAACAATTTACTATGACCCAGGGACCCCAACTATTCATCTGTAAATAAAAAAATAAAAAAAAATCTTGTAATATTTTGTTCCACAAAATATAAAAAATATATTTAGTTATACTATACTGTCCACTTCATTATATAGATTTATTATTATTTAATTATATCTATAATTAATTGGATAAATGTATAATTTATCAAATTTAGTTTTTGGATCAATTTTTGTATTTTGTATAAATCAATCTGAAATCATAGGGGGGTGTAATATCATAGGTATAATTTCCTATGGAAAATAAAATTCATCAATTTTAAACGCTCTAAATCATGATTTTTTTAATTTAATGTTTCAAAGCTTCTAAAGCTTAAATTCTCATAGTAAAACCAAATATTGATTTTTTTTGATTTTAAGAGAGTGATTCTTGATTATATTTCTTATGCATCTATTTT